>JAIPFO010000055.1 GCA_021736565.1 Phycisphaerae bacterium
ATAAACTCCATGACGTTTGCGATGACCATGTGGGATAAATTGCCCAAAAACCTGCGTCTGGAAGAGGTGATGCCCGCCGTGAAATCTGCCCGTGAAAAGAATCTTTCACCCCGGTAGAGGTTCTCTGAGAATTCGAACCCTCAAGAACTTCCCGTTTCATTTTCCATTTAGCTTGCGTATAGCTTGAAGGTCATGTGTATTTTAAGGCCAGTTTTCCACTTCTTAAAGGGCGATTTAAAATCCGTAAAACCACTTTAGACGTGGGAATCAATTTTACGAAAAATCACTCCAAACCCGTATTATTTTTGAAAATATATTTTTACCCTTGAAAGAACGACACATGTAGTGTATTCTCTATTGAAATAGCATTTGAGTCTATTGGCCATTGCGAGTTAATTTTACAGCGGGGGTCAAAAGTAATTGTAAATCATTGATTCTAGCTTTTAATCGACGCTTTACTTATCGTTTTTGACTTTCAATGCAACCATCCTATTGACCTTTTTACCAAAGAAATAAAGGGAATTTTTATGATAAATACTGATAAACCAGACGATGCCAAGAAGAACATGAGGCTTACCGAGGCGGAATGGGCCATTATGCGGGTTGTTTGGGAAGAGCAGCCCTGTACGGCCGGGACGGTACAGGAGGCTCTCGTTGACATCCGGGGATGGGCCTACAGCACGGTCAAGACCACCATGGATCGCATGACCAAAAAGGGACTTTTGAGCATTGGTCGAATTCGGCACTTACAGCTTTTTAGTGCAAATATCAGCATTATTGAGTCGAAAAAACGCGAAATATTCCACACGATCCGCCGGGCATTTAACGGGGCAATGACCCCCATGATGCAGTTTTTACTTGAAAACGAGGAACTTTCTCATGAAGAATTGCAGCAATTACATGAGATATTGAATAAGAAGGCCCAATCAACTGAAAACTGATCACTCCATGAACAACATCGCACGATCCCCCACCCCCCCCTGCTGAGAATAATTGGAGTAAAAAATAATCTGTTCGTAACATAATCGTAATACAATTTCGGATAATCCAGACAGAGCAGTCGCCCACTTTATAAATATTACAAAAGATGGATTCTGACTCTAAATCGACGTTTTTTGTATTTTTATTGGCTTATGACCTAACCCTCAAGCAAATAGTTCCCATATTTTACAAACTATTTACACAATATTTTGTCGCATTAGACGTATAGTATATAGGCGCGACAGATAAAAATGGAATATGCACTTTGCCCATGGACCATTCGACCGACCGGCAGGGCACAGACAAAGGCAAGTGAAATAATGACTAAACGAAGCAACAATTCAGAGTTAGTTCAGCAGGCTCAACAAGGTAACCGGGCCAGTATGAACCAGCTATCACAGGATGCACGGAAGCGTCTTTACAAATACCTCTATCGCATGACGATGAACCACGACCTGACGGAAGACCTTATGCAGGAAACCCTGTTAGCGATGGTACAGTCGGTCATTGACTTGAGAAAGGTCAGTCGGTTTTGGCCGTGGATCTATCGAATCGCCTGGAGTAAGGTCCAGCAGTATTATCGCAGACAACACAATCAACCGATGAAATACCTGTCTGACCTTGAACCCGCCTGGCAGCAGGAGAATCTATGGGACAGCAAAATCGAAGGACTCGAAGGCATGGTCCATCAGGAAAAACTGGATCACCTGGCGGTCGCATGCGACCAACTGGGGCAGAAATATAAAGAGGTTGTAACCCTTCGCTGTTTTGAACAACTGCCCTACGAGGCGATTGCCAAACGCACCCAGTCAAGTAGTGAACAGTCCCGATTGCGATTTTTCCGGGCCAAGCAGCGACTCAAAACCAGCCTGATGTCAGCCGGTGCGAATTAGTAGTCAGTGCAGTATTTCGGTTTTATCAACCGCATGAATAATATATCGGGTATTTCGCCAGGAGATCGTCCGGGTGAAACCGGCACTGAGGATTGCGATAAATGTATAGATCGCCAGGATCGGCTGGGCAAAAATGTCGATGAGGGCCGGGATGATCAGGGCGGATTTGTCATCGGGCAGGATTTTACGGATCATTCCCTGGCGAAGAACCGCCTTGAAGATAGCCAGAGCCAATAAAGTCGTCGGAAGAATCGCAGGATATATTGGATAAACCTTTGTTGTATGCCATTGGTATAGCGATACGATGAACCCCAGCCAGAACGCTGCGATAAAATGACCAAACCCTAAAACCGCCAATCGCCATAGTTTTGGCATACAGACCCGCGTTATAATAAACTGCCTGCGGGCAAAGGAAAACATCTCGGACCAGGATGATTTTTCGTAACTGGCGACAAAACAGGATGGGACGAAGACGATCTCCAACTCCGCCTTTTTAACGGCCCAGGTCAAGGTATAATCGTCCGACAATGCATGTCGCCAGAGTTTGGCAATTTCCAGTTTATGGAACATCTCCCGGCGAATGGCCATCGCACCGCCCCAGGCGGAATTCCAGTTATGCGGGCCCAGCTGCGCGGCGAAAAAAGCGTTCATACTGCTGAGAACCTGACTGCTAAGTCGTTTATCGGCAGGGATATACCATCGATATCCGGTAGAGGCACCGGCGGTATCATTTCGGAGAGGATGCACCAGAGACCGCAAAAAATGGGGGCGCGGGCATGCGTCTGAATCGACAAAGGCCAGGACTTCCCTATCCTTTGGAATATTATCACAAACCGCCAGTAAATTATGGACCTTCTGGGATGATAATTGGGCAATCCCCGCAATGGTCAGCGATGCCTCAACCTTACAGCCCTGCTCTTTCCGTTCGGAAATAATCTCATTGAGCCGTTTGAAGGCAAGGTCCTGATCACTCTCGACGACAAAATGCAAGCGGTAATCGGGATAATCCAGGTCGAAAAGGGCATTGATATTACGGTCAAAGGTTGTATCCAGCCCCTTGCAAGGCGAAATCAAGGCTACAGAGGGCAGATAAGTGGATATTTTAGGTCGATATTTTCGACGCACAAAAAGAAAATTCCGCCAGGCCTCAACCAATACCAAAGCCTGAACCATCAAAATAATCGCAGTAAAAACATAATAGAATATCATCGTTTCAGCTTACAAAAAATTGCTGGATACGGCCAATTAATAATAAGGCTTCTACTTTTGAGGCTAGCGACATAACTGAGAAACTAAATAGCTTTTACCATTGACGCCAGCGTCATAAGTATTTCTGAAGCCCGTTTCCGCATCTTAAATCGCGATTTGAACATTCGTAAAACCCTTTTTGACGTGGGAATCAGCATTACGATGCATATTCTTTTTCCAGTTGGGCCATGGAACCCGTCCGGCCGGTCAGGAGCATGAGGTCGTCAACCTGGAGAACCGTATCAGGATGTGGATTGAACAGGGTTGTGCCGTCGGAGCGTTTGATCGCGATGATCAGCACACCAATTTTGCGGGGCAGGTTTGCCTGGCTGAGTGTTTGGCCGATAAGCTTATTGCCTTCGGTAATTCGATATTGCTCGGCTTCCAGGTCCAGCCCCTGGGAGGCAAAATCGATAAATTCCACAACGCCCGGGCGGGTCAGGAGATTCGCCAGACGCGTTGCGCCAATGACCTGGGGGCAAATGACTTTACTGGCTCCGGCCCGCCTGAGTCGTGATTCGCTTTCGGGTTTTTCCGCACGAGCGGCGATTTTGATATTCGGATTGAAGTCCCGGGCGATCAATGTGACGAAAACATTGGCGGCGTCGGTATCCAGCACCGTTATCATCCCCTGGGCGCGTTCGATCCCGGCATCCAGAATGGTGCTTTCATCATTGGCATCCCCCAGCACATACAGATAACCTTCCGTTTCGGCAATCGTTGTCTTGGCATCATCATTATCAATAACCACCAGGTTCACATTTCGCTTGCGTAGACTGTCGCAAACGGACCGCCCCATCCGGCCAAAGCCACAAACAATGATATGATTATTTAATGAGGCAATTTTATTGTTCACTTTACGTCTCCCAAGAATACTTCGCATCTGCCCTTCGACGATCACACTAACGATAATACTCAGTGAAATCATCGCCGAAGCAATGCCAATAATAATCAAACAGATCACCCAAAACTTACCGCCACCGCTCATGGCCTCACCCTGTCCGGCTTTCATGCCCAAGGTACTTATTGTGACCAGGGTCATATAAAGCGAATCAAAAAAGGACATCTTTTCGATCAGGACAAATCCCACTGTCCCCGCCCCGGTAACCCCAATGACCAACGCCAGGGCCTGGGCGAGCCGCCGGGTCGGATTTGTACCATGGTGTTTGTTCATTGTTAAATCGGTTCCACTTTGGATACGTTCTATCCATTAGATATGACGTCAGCGTCATATCTAAGTCAAGCCATAAAGGGGGCATCATAAAGGTCAATAGCGTATTATCGGCATAATTGAACTCCAGACATTATTCTATGATTTCGGTAGATTTTTTTAAAACACCTGAATACATAAACCATTTTCGATATATGCTTATACAAAATTACACCGGTGCCCCCTCCTCAGGGGAAGGGCCCCGTGGGATTCTAGCGTGAAAAATATCAAAAAGCGTTGATTCTGTTTTTAAATCGGCGTTTTTACTTGTCACCATTGCCTTTTAGCGGCGTGATCAAATTGGTTGTCGGCCAGGGGCCTTGGTTATTGACTTTTCGTACAAATAAGTTTAGAATGCACCACTTATTGACTCCTATGTCAAATTTTAACCTTTAAAGAGGCAAAAACCAACGTTCAGTATTTTAAAACGTTGATTCGAGTCTCTATTAGCCCATTTTAATTGAGGCTATTGACATTTGACACAATCGCCCCATTTATAATATCATTATGCGAGAACAGATGAATTTGCAATCAAATGTTTGCTGTCAACGCGAAGCAAAAGAAAGTTGTGGTTTAGTTGGAATCTATGGTCATTCCGGAGCAGTTGAGAAATGCTTCTTCGGGCTGCATGCTCTCCAGCACCGGGGGCAGGAATCTGCGGGCATTTCGGTGAGTAACGGCTCGGAGATCATCTGCCATACCGGTATGGGGCTGGTCCATGAAGTTTTCCCGGCCTCGGTCCAGCATGAACTGACCCGAAAGGGCAATTCCGCTATCGGCCATGTTCGTTATTCGACCTCGGGATCTTCCATGCTGGGTAACGCCCAGCCGATCCTGGTGGAATATTCCCTTGGCCAGATGGCGGTCGCACACAATGGCAACCTGATAAACGCCCTGCTGCTGCGTGATGAATATGAAGCGCACGGTCATATTTTCATAGGTTCCAGCGACAGTGAGATCATCATTCACCTCATGGCCAAACCTTCGCATATTTCCAAGCCCGACCCCCTGGCCCATGTACTGGGCCATCTACAAGGATCGTTTTGCCTGCTGTTTCAGTTTCCTGACCGGATCGAAGCGGCCCGGGACCCCTACGGCATCCGCCCTCTGTGTATCGGCCAATTGGAAGACGGCGCCTATATCATCGCCTCAGAAACCTGTGCTTTGGATATTGTCGATGCAACGTTTATTCGTGAAGTTGAACCGGGTGAAATTGTCACCCTTGATGACGAGGGTATTCGGAGCCGATTTTTCTCTGAGCCTAAATCTGTCCGACCGGCTCATTGCATTTTTGAACAGGTCTATTTCGCCGACCCCTCCAGCACGATCTTTAACGAAAATGTTCATGTGGTACGTCATAAGATGGGTCAGCAACTCGCCCGGGAAGCACCGGTTGATGCCGATATTGTCATCCCCGTCCCCAACTGCGCCCGATGCGCCGCCGGGGGTTATGCCGAGGAAAGTAAGATCCCCTACGAACGTGGATTTACCGTGAGTCATTACGCGGGCCGGACGTTTATCGAGCCGGAACAACCCATGCGTGACCTGGCGGTAAAAATGAAACTCAATGTCATCCGGGAAGTGGTCAAAGATAAACGGCTGGTGGTCATCGAAGATTCCGTGGTACGCGGCACCACCACCCGCGGTAAGATGGGTGCCCTTAGACGTGCGGGTGCCAAAGAAATTCACTTGCGAGTCGCATCCCCCCCGATTCGCTACCCCTGTTATTACGGCATTGATTTTCCCAGCCGGGACGAACTGATCGCCAACGAGAAATCGATTGAAGAGATACGGGACTACCTGGAAATTGACAGCCTGTCCTATCTCACACATGACGGCATGCTCAGTTGCGTCACCAATCCACCGGATCATTATTGCACCGCCTGCTGGTCTGGAGCCTATCCGATCCCCATCGAACAGGTCGTCAGCAAATTCTCCATGGAGCGTCATCAACAGAAATTATTTGAGTAAAAACTACCAGCGGTCGCCGGGCCCCACGGGCCAAGGCGACGCGGCAAGGCTCTCCGATCACCTCTGGTAGACATATAACTTCCCATACAATAACATTACCGTCCGTGTCATCACTATTTTCAACATGTTCAATTCAGATTTGAAATCTATCTTTCCTGAAAGATTATCATGGCTCAAAAAAAACAAAACGCAGTGACTTATCAACAGTCAGGTGTGGACATCAGCGCCAATGACCAGATGGTCGATATGATCAGCCAGAATGTCCAACGCACCCACGGTCCCCGGGTCATTCACATGCAAAATGCGTTTGCCGGAATGTTCCGCCTGGATTACGACGAAAAGCTGTTTCGTAAAAATTACAAAAACCCCGTACTGGTCGCCTGTACCGATGGGGTTGGCACGAAGGTTCAGGTTGCCGCTAAGATGAATAAGTTTGACACGGTGGGCATTGACCTGGTGGCGATGAGTGTTAACGACATGCTGGTTCAGGGCGCTGAGCCCCTGTTCTTTCTGGACTATGTGGCGGTTAATTCGCTCCAGCCCGCCCAGATCAACCAGTTCGTCGCCGGCATCAGCGAAGGATGCATTCAGGCGGATTGTGCCCTGATCGGCGGCGAGACCGCCGAGATGCCTTCGGTCTACCGCAAAGGCGAATTTGACCTTGCCGGTTTTGCCGTCGGCGTGGTTGAAAAACACCGGCTGGTTTCTGGTAACCATATTGAACCGGGCGACTCGGTGATCGGCCTGGCCAGCAGCGGGCTGCATTCCAACGGCTACTCCCTGGTGCGTCATGTTTGCTTTGACCGGGCGAAGCTGAAGGTCGATCAGCATATTGATGAGTTGGGCGAAACCGTGGGCGAAGCCCTGCTGAGGCCCACCCGGATCTATGTCCGGTCGATCATGAGCCTGCTGAAAAAATACCGGGTTAAGAAGGTGATCAAAGCCATGGCCCATATCACCGGCGGTGGTCTGCCGGGCAATCTGCCCCGGGTCGTCGGTAAGGAACTCGACGTGGTACTGGAACAGAAAAAATGGCCCGTTCCGCCGATTTTCGATTACCTTGAGAAACTTGGCCCGATTGAGAAGGATGAGATGTACAAGGTTTTCAACATGGGGATTGGCTATGTCCTCATTGTCCGGCCGAAATTCACGCGATCCATTATGACCCACCTGAAAAAATCAGGCGAGACGCCCTACTTCATGGGCAAGGTCAAGCGCGGCACCGGGAAAGTTATCATTAAATAAGACTCCCGCGTCAAAAGTCGATTTGAGAATTTCAAATCGGCCTATAAGGTGCGGAAAACGGGCACAAAAAATACTTATGACGCTGGCGTCAAATAAGACATGGCAAACACTTTGAATTACAAACATATCATCTGGGACTGGAACGGCACACTGCTCAACGATTCACAACCATGCGCCGGCATTGTCCAAAGTATGATGCAGGCCCGAAATCTCGGCCCTTTGCCCATTGAACGGTATAAAGATGAAATTGACTTTCCGATCGTTGATTTCTATAAAAAGCTGGGCTTTGACTTCCAAACCGAATCCTATGATGACATAGCCCGCGAGTATATAAACGCCTATCTCAACAAGATCAAGTCATGCAGCCTGCAAGAGGGCGCAACCCAAACGCTTGAGCGGTTATCCCAGGCAGGCATCACCCATTCACTTCTCTCGGCCTACAATCAGGAACGGCTTGAAGAAGCGGTCCATCTTTTTAACCTGACCGATCGGTTCACCAAACTGATCGGCACAAGTGACTATTACGCCAAGGGAAAAATCGACAACGGCCGAAAATGGATCGAACAACTCCACTTCGACACTAAAGAGGTTTTGTTCGTCGGCGACATGCTCCACGACCACGAAGTCGCACAAGCCATGAAGGTCGATTGCGTCCTGCTCACCTGCGGTCACCAAAGCCGAAAATGCCTCGCCCAATGCAACGTTCCCATGTTCGATTCACTCGATGAATTTGTTACCGGTTTTTTTAGTAATGATTTAAAATAACGTACCTTCATTTACATACTCGGATAAATTTGAGTGGCAGATGTGCATTTGGCCCCACGGATTATATCATTTCATGGTAAAGGCGTTGAGTTTGTCCAACCAGATAAAGAGGTAGCGACAAAAGCCTGAATTTATGAGTTGGCTTTCCCGAAACGCTGGTTTGCACATCAAGGACCGAAGGGATGTCCGCATTAAATCTAATTGCGAAATCACGTTTATTTTCGGTAATAAAAACATGAAGCGATTTGAGCCGCCCGGTTTTACCTGCTTTCACTTCGACAGGAACAATATTGATCCCGGCCTGAACGAGAAAGTCAACTTCAGCAGAGGTGTTGTGTTTTTGCCTCATCCAGCAGTGCAACTGAGGCTCTTCATAACATCTCCTGGCATACAATAAATGCTGGCCTATAAACTGTTCACAAACAGCACCGGAATTGATAAGCATAATATCACTTGCGTTATGAATGTCAGTCATACTTAATCCGCAAGAGCGGCACAAAAGTCCAACATCAAGAAAGAGAATTTTAAAATATCGGTCGTTGGCTTCTGCTTCTGCTCCAAGAGGAATACCATTGGCATCGCTGTGAAGAATTCGACGAATTGTGCGGGCACGTTCGAGCATATCTATGGCTTTAGCTAATTCGCGACTCTGTTCCTGACGATCCAGATTAGTGTATTTGAATTTCTGACCGACTAATAGTGGAATTCGTGAAAACACTTTTTGTAAACGTCCATGATTCACTCTTTTTCCATATTTTCTGAAATCATCACGGTATGTGGCAAGTACCCCCTCCTGGATCCTTTCTGTTGCAAGATAAGATCCTGACTCGATATATGCTTTGACCGCCGCCGGCATACCTCCGATAATACAATAGTCTCGAAAGTCTTCCATAAATACCGAATGAAGCAAAGAGAAAGACTCATCAGACATCACGAAATTCCGCAATGCGTCAAGTCGTTTTTCTTTCCCGGCCGCCAGAAGATACTCTTCAAATGTCATTGGGCCAAGATGGAGATATTCAATGCGTCCGACCGGCATCGAAAAAGTATGATCTTCTAATACGAAATCAAGTAATGAGCCCGCTGCGATAATGTGAAGCTGTGGCATTTGCTCATAGAAATATCGAAGTGATGCTAAAACCTCCGGAGCCGCTTGAATTTCATCAAGAAAAAGAAGTGTTTTGCCTGGCTTAATATTGGTCGATTGATCTGCTTCGAGCAGAGCTATGGTTTTGGATGGGGAATGCGTTCTAAAGTAACCTGCTGCTTTTTGATCTTCCTCGAAATTAACTTCGACAATATTATCAAAATACGAATCTCCAAACATCCTCGCTAAAGAAGATTTCCCCACCTGCCGAGCTCCGCGAATCACCAGGGGCTTTCGATCCGGCTGTTCTTTCCAATCTTGCAAGAATTTCATCGCAAATCTGTACATGGCAGTCTCCTTATACATTATTGCCAATCAAAGGTCACTTACCTCGTATTATATGCACTTATAGCAGTATATCAAGTATTATTTTCTGCCATTATGATTATTTTAGTAAATAAGGTCCGCCGGACATTTATTTAAAAATAGGTAATTTAGCTTTCTTTTTCATGGATATTTGATGTTGACTTTATAGAAAATTGAGTTTATCTTGATGTTATGCCTAGAAAAAAACGGATTACAAAGGGAAACTTTGTTTACCATGTTATCAACCGTGCCAACGGCAAGCTTAGGATATTTAAAAAGGATCTGGATTTTATCGCCTTTGAGAACATCCTCGCCGAAGGCCTCGAGCGGTTCGACATGCGGATGTGCGGATATTGCATCATGTCAAACCATTGGCACCTTCTTTTATGGCCAGTTGGTGACGGCGATCTTACGAATTTCATGCGATGGATCACCCTGACCCACACTCAGCGATGGCATGCGGCCCACGGTACAACCGGCACCGGCCACGTCTACCAAGGCCCCTTCAAAAGCTTCCCGGTACAAAAAAACCAACGGTATCTAAAGACAATGCAATACATCGAGGCCAACCCGCTTGCCGCTTGTATGGTTCAATCCGTAGCCGATTGGCCATGGTCAAGCTATAGCCACAGGTGTTTCGAAGTCGGCACAGTCAAAAATGAAAAACCATTTAGCCTGGATCCCGGCCCGATGCAGCTTCCAGAAAATTGGCCGGAAATAGTCAACCGAAAACTCAAAGAAGAAGAAACCGCCGAACTGGCCAGATGCATAAGAAAAGGCACCCCGTACGGCGATAAGGAATGGACAATAAAAACAGCAGAAAAATTGAATTTACAGTCAACCCTGAGAGAAAAGGGAAGGCCAGGAAAGTTCAAGTGGAAAACCTAAATTACCTATTTTGAATTAAATGTACGGCGGACCTTTATTTTGTAATAAAAAAGGGTTGCAACAATCGCTGCAACCCTCGATAAAATCTATCATGATCAAAAATCAAAAAGCCTGTTATTCTTCAGGCGATTCTTCAATATCTTTGACGTCTTTATTTTCGATATCGTTTTCGATGTCACTTTCGACAACATCGGCCTGGCCATTTTCGCTAACAACTTGATCATCCTGGCCATCTTCATTTTCATCATCTTTATCATCTTTGATCAACCGGGCGATACCGACGAGCTTATCCCCTTCGTCCAGTCGGATAATCTTCACGCCCTGGGTATTACGGCCAATCGTACTAATCTGGCCAAGGCCGGTTCGCATGATGATACCGTTGAAACTAATCAGCATGATATCGTCATTATCTTCGACCGCCTTGAGAGCCACAACCTTGCCGTTTCTATCGGTGCATTTAATGTTAATCAATCCGGAACCGCCGCGGTTCTGAGTGCGATAATCTTCCAGAAGGGTTCGTTTGCCATAGCCGTTTTCACAAACCGTCAGCAACGCCCTACCCAGACGGGAAAGCACCATGTCGACCACCTGGTCGCCACCTCGCAGGGTAATCCCCTTAACGCCGCGGGAGGTTCGGCCCATCGAACGAACATTTTCTTCACTGAACCGAATACTCTTACCGCCACTGGTCCCCAGGATAATCTCATCTTCACCCGATGTAATTCTGGCGCCAATCACAATGTCACCGGCATCAAGATTAATAGCGACAATGCCCTTCTTGCGAATATTGCCATAAGCACTCAACGGCGTTTTCTTTACCACACCATTAGCGGTCGCGATCACCAGCATGCGTTCGTCAAATTCACGAACCGGCAGAATCTCGGCGATCTTCTCATCCTTTTCCATTTCCAGAAGATTTGCCAGATTTCGCCCCTGGCTCTGCCGTGACAGTGAGGGGATGTTATACACCCGCAGCCAGCAACATCGCCCGAGGGTCGTGAAGCAGCACAAATAATCATGGGTACTGGCGGTAAAGAGATGTTCGATAAAATCGCCATCTTTATTACGGGACCCCATAATGCCGCGCCCCCCCCTACCCTGGCTGCGGTAGGTATCTATCGGCATTCGCTTGGTATAGCCCGTATGTGAAATCGTCACGACGACCTCTTCGTCAACGATCAAATCTTCAATATTAAAATCGGTAACATCCTCGGCGATCTGGGTCCGTCGAGGCGTTCCGAATTTATCTTTCATTTCATACAAGTCTTCACGGATAATATCCAACACAAGACTTTCCTGCGCCAAAATCGCTTCGTAGCCGTTGATCTCTTCCATGAGCTCTGCGAATTCCTTGGCCAGTTTTTCCACTTCCAGCCCGGTAAGCCGTTGGAGCTGCATTGACAGAATAGCATCAGCCTGCGGACCGGAAAGGAACTGATCGACCGTTCGCTTTTCCGTAAGGAAATTTTCCGGCAATAACCGCGTCAGGGTTGCATGCTCCATGAGCCGTAACGCCTTGGCCATTAGATTCTTGCGTGCCTCGGCCGGGTTGGCCGAGTTCTTGATGATCGTAATAATCTCGTCAATATCACTCTGGGCCAGCAGCAACCCTTCAACGATATGCGCCCGGGTCTGAGCCTTTCTCAGCAGGAATCGCGTCCGCCGACGGATTACCTCTTTGCGATGGTCCAAAAACAGCGAAAGTATCTGCTTGATCGTGAGAGTCTGTGGTTTATTTTTCACCAGGGCAATATTGATAATACTAAAAGTATTCTGTAGTGATGTATGTTTATAAATCTGGTTGATGACAACATCCGGGTCCGCATCTCTGCGTAACTCGATAACCACCCTCATGCCTTTGCGGTCAGACTCATCGCGAACATCCGATATTTCCGGAATCATGCCACTGGTCACACAGTCAGCAATCTTCTTAACGATCGTGGACTTAACCGTCTGGAAGGGAACTTCGTCGATGACGATCATTTCTTTTTTCCCTTTGGTCTCCTGATGCAGCTTACCGCGGACCGTCACCAGTCCCCGTCCGGTTGAATAGCCGTCAACAATACCCCGCCGTCCGCAAATGATCCCACCGGTGGGAAAATCAGGCCCCGGAATGATCTGCATGATGTCCTGCAAAGTCATATCCGGATTATCCAGCATTTTGATCAGCGCATCACAAACTTCTGATGTATTGTGCGGCGGCATGCTGGTTGCCATGCCCACGGCAATCCCGGTACAACCATTCACTATCAAATTGGGAAACTTCGCCGGCAAAACCACCGGCTCGGTGGTCGTTTCATCATAATTCGGCACATAATTGACCGTATCAAGCTTCAAATCATCCATCAACGCCGTAGCGGCAGCGGTCATCCGGGCCTCGGTATAACGCATGGCCGCCGGCGGATCATCGTCGATACTGCCAAAATTACCCTGCGGGTCAACCATCGGCTGACGCATATTCCAACGCTGGGCCATCCGAACCAGGGTGCTATAAGAAGACTGGTCGCCATGGGGATGATAATTACCACCAGTATCACCAACGATTTTCGCGCATTTTCGATGCTTGCTGCGTGGGCCGAGGTTTAAATCGTTCATCGCCACCAGAATTCGACGCTGAGAGGGTTTGAGCCCGTCACGCACATCCGGCAACGCCCGGCTGATAATTACACTCATCGCATAATTCAGATAGGATTCTTTTAGTTCATCCAGAATGGATTGATCTTCAATTCGTTCAACGTATGACTCGGTCAATGTAATAATCTTTCTATGATACCTATCCCAGTGGGATTTTACCGTTTGGCCAGCACGTAAGTCTTTACAAATGAATATCTTATGCTACGTGTGGTCGATAAAAATGGTCTCGGATAAGTAGATTTTATTGGTTCACCATAACGGTTTTATCAAAAGTCAATATTTACAAGGAAAAACAGCACCCAGACGTCAGGTGCAACGCTCAAAAATAGGGATGATGCTGGTGTCCACCATAATCCTCCTACAGCAAACAGATACCGTATT
>JAIPFO010000056.1 GCA_021736565.1 Phycisphaerae bacterium
GGTTTATTTATAACGATATTATCGATAGTGTAAATCGGGCCAGTCGAATGGCCTGTGCACGTTGTGAGTAAATTTCTGCTTGTAAGGCAGATAGAAATGTCTGACCCGTGGCCAATGTGGCCGCTGGTCATAATAGTGTATGAATGTCTTTTGAGGTGTGGACCATGCTGGAATGGAAAGAACTACTCGAAGAAATCAATGATCATCGACAAGTCGAAGAACAAATGCAAAAAGAACAGGATGATTATGAAAATCGGATGTCGCAGTGCACCCGGCGATTAGCCAAAACGCATGAAGTTCTCAAGGAAAAAGTGGCCGAACGGAAGAACGCCCAGGAGACGCTGGCTCGAGGTTTGTACATGTTTGAACAGGAAAAAAAGAAATGGTCGGAGGAACGCTGTACGCTGGAAGCGGCGATGGAGCACCAGCGATGTTCCGCGAAATTACTCGAAAAAGAACTGAAAGATGCTCGAGACCAGATGCTCGAACAAAATCGGATGTGGGCCGCCGAGCGGACGAAATTAAATGCTCAATTAAAGCATGAAACGGATGAACGGATGCTGCTGGCGGCCAAGCTTAAAAAAACCCGCGACGATTTTGAAAACAGCTACGATCATTGGGCCGCGAAGTCTGACGACTATGAGGAGCAATTGCAAAACGAATTCCGATTGCGGAATAATGCCGAAAAAATAGTGGATGAAGTACGATGCAACTGGCAGGAGCGTTACAGCCAGCTCGACGATTACCGAAACCGGCTCGAAGAACAGTTGCGCCACGAAATATCCGAACGCGGCAATGCCCAGGAATCATACATTATGGCCATGGACCAGTTGGACCATCAGGCTCTGGAATGGGAACGCCAGCGAGAAGAGTCCGAACAGCTGCTTGAAGATGTTCGACGCGAAATGGGCGCAAATATCTATCGGCTCAATGAAGAGAACGCCAAATTGACCGCGGAGCGGAACCGTGAAAAACAACAACGCACCGAAACCGAAGCGTTGCTCAATATTGTCAACGACCAGTTTGAGAGCCAGGCCGAAAAATGGTCAGAACTTGAATCTGATCTTTGCCAGAGACTGGATCAGGAAACCGGCCACCGGGAGGAATTATCGGAGTTGCTGGATGACGCCGAGACGTTTACGGACCGGATTATAGACCACTGGACTCAAAACCATCTGGAAGTGAATGCCGAGTTGTGTCAGGTTGTTAACGAGCGAAACTACAATGAGGAAAAATATAAGAAGTTGGCCAAGTCGCTGAAATTGCAGTTGATCGATCGGACGCGGCAACTCATTACGGCCAAAAAAAACCTGCAGACCCGTACCTCCCAAATCGCCAAAACCAAAGAGCGGCTCCAGCGGGCTTGTGACGGGCTGCGAAAGTATAAACAAGACCAGCTAAGTCAGCGAGAAAACCGTCATCATATGATGGAAAAAGCCCTTTCAAGGCAAAAAAACATCGCAAGAACACTCCAGAATGCCAGTGAAGAGTTTGCCCAATCAGTTGAGAGTTGAACGCCTTTATAGCGTGATCATCTAAAATAATTATCACTACCGAGTAAAAAGTTGCTTTTCGTTTTAAAATAGAGCCATAAATGCGGGAAGCAGGTATCAAATCCCGACCTATCATGATATGACGCCGGCGTGTCAAGTATAAAAAAGGTCATATTCGACCAAAATAGACAAGCCCAGGGCCGTTTTTACGATAAATATCGTGAAAACGGTCTTTTTTTTGGCTTATTTTCATGGGCGGTCCGATTTGTGAATAATTTTTAAATAAAAAGCGTTATGATTTATGGGGTTTTACACACATAATAAGTAGAAGACGTGATTTTTTTAACATTTTAATATTAACGCGTGTGTCAATATTAGTTTGAGCTGGGAAGTGAAATTTTTAACCATGACCACCGGTGGCCAATTCAACAATTTAGTTATCCAGGCCCGAAAGGGCGATCAGCCCTCGCAAGAGCAACTTGCCAAGTGGGCTCGTGAAAAGCTGGTTGTTTATGTTTATCGTAACATTATGGTCAAAGACCTCACCGAAGATATTGTGCAGGAGACATTGTTAGAGATGCATAAAGTACTGGGAAATCTAAAGAAAACGGAGTTATTTTGGCCGTGGTTGCGAAAAATCGCATCGTGTAAAATATCCGCCGCCCTCAAAAAGCAAAATCACTTGAAAACGGTTTCAGTGGATCAAGAGGGTGACTATGGCAACATTGATAGCGAGCAGGGACTAGAGAAGCAGGTAGCCGGCGAAGTGGAGAAAATTGTTCATACCAGTATGAAACTTCTTAAACCCCGATATCGCCGGGCGCTGGTCATGCGGTGTTATGAAAATATGGAGTATCGTCAGATCGCCGACGAGCTTGAGATCAGTGATTTTGGTGCCCGGATGTTGTTTATGCGGGCGAAAAACTCTTTGGCGAAAGAGCTTTCTCGCAGGGGGTTAAAGAAAGGGGCACTTTTGACAACACTGGTGTTATTTGGGAAGATGACCGCCGGCAGTACCACAGAGGCGGCTTCTGTCTCTGTGGCTCCCGCTGCTTTAAATGTGGGAGCTGCCGCCGGAGTGGTTGGGTTGGTTACCAGTAAAGCAGCCCTTGTAACGTTGGCCACGGCCGCTGTTATTGCTGTGGGGCCAAAAGCTTATGAGAGAATCGTTGGTACCGAACCTGCGCCGTTATCATATACCTCATCAGTCTTTGCAGGTATCGCTGCCCCGTCAAGTGACGCTACCGACCAGAAAGTTATCTATTATTACCCCGTCGGCCCTACCGGCCCTGTGTGGTTGCGATTGAGTGAGGAAGGTCGCGGGGTATTCCTTCAGAATCGCCTGTCGAATTATTATATCAGCAATAACGGCCAAACCGTCACCCAAAGAAACTGCCGAATGTGGAACCGCGACTTATCGGTATGGCGTCTGCCAACAGATACCCCTGAGCTAACCGCCTTTCTGGACGATGTAGAAGGCAAAGTTTCTCTCAGAAACTATACCATGGCCGATAGCAAGGGACTATGGGTTAGCGATACCAGAAATCAGACCGCCACCGGCTCCCAGACCACAGAAAACTATCAATATGCCGTCATGGCAATGGAATATTTCCAACCGACCGCTTCTGTAAACGCCCAAACAGTGGATAATCGCGATCCAATGCACAAACGCGGCTGGACCTGTTTTACCATTTCAGGCAAAGTCAACGGCCAACCCGTTACCGGCCAGGGCCGAATCCCCTTTGTCACGCAAACCGCTTATGGCAAATATTCCCCCTGGATATCTCTAAAAGTCGGCAATAAAGAATACTACGCCGAAAACCAAGAGTACCCCCAAGGATTCGCCCGCCCCTGGCAAGGCCTCCACACCATCGACACAATCCGCCGAGACGCGGCCAAAGAAAAAGAACACTTCTCAACGAAGCTGAAAGGAAATAACGTAGAAGTGAAAATAACCACCCCGCAACGAACCCTGCGCTATACCATTAACATGGAGCAGGATCTTATAGAAAAAATCAATTACTTTGACAATACCGGTCATGTTGAAGGTGAAATTGTATTTAATTATGATGTCAACTTAAAAAACAATAGCGATGATCACCAGCCATGGTACCTGACTGATGACCAGATCGATTGGATGTCAATTGGAAGATGATTTGCCGTTTATTTATTCTGATCAAATAAATAATGGAGCAGACAATTTTAATAGACTTCGATGGGATCAAAATCAAAGAAAATTAATGTAAAGAAAATTTATAAAAATTAATGAATAATAAAACGCACGAAAGGATTTATCATGAAAGAAGAAAAAACGTATAACAACAAAAACGCAAAGAGGTCATTATGGAGAAAAACAATTCCAATTATTGCGGTATTATATATCGTACTATGTTTTTCTCAAATATCATCGGGTGTAGAATTGCCATTATTGTATGAGGGTAATGCGTTGCCTGAGAGCCCATGGTATTTAACAGAACCTGTCCCGGCAGGAACATTAACTGCTAGCGGAGGGGTGTTGATAATTGATAAAACATGGACATCAAACCCAGGTATAGCTCACATAGTAACCGGCTTAGAATTTTCTGATAGTGATGGGGTGGTAATAGATACTAAAATAAAGTTGGGGGGCAGTAATGACAGTCCTTTTGCTCTCCTAATAACGGACAATAATTCTTACCTTGCATATTTATGGATATATCCAGACAGTATCCAAAGACTTATACAAAATAATCCTACCCCTGTTGAAACATACCTGACGGATATGACTCAATGGAGGAGGCTTACTATTAGTTTTAAATCCCAACATTTATGTGTATATCTGGATGGACAGGAATACCCAGTTATTGAAAGTGATATTACTGGAAAATATGTCGGTGGCGATCCCAGTGCAGTAATATTCGCAGTATCACAAGGTTGGGCATGGGATCCATTTGGCCCGGCACAGGTACAAGTAGACTATTTAAGAATATTTCCGGGAAGTCTCACATTCCCATTTGATATTAACTTTGATGATTGCCAAATTATTCCATACTGGCAGCAGATTAATTCGTCATCGAGGGCAATTTGTGAAGATGGTGCTCTTACAAGCGATACACCCGCACCTTCTGCTGGTGCCGGACTTATTGCTAAATTAGTCCCAATTGACAGAGTGCCCATTCGATTTGGCTTTCAGGGTATGGCAGAAGAAAACAGTATGGCAACAGACGCTTCAGATTATACTACTATGGGAATCGGGCAGGGAGACCTTCAAAACGTATATCTTTTGTTGTATGGATTGACTGTTGATCCTTCAACGGTACGTATTAAGTTTGTCCGAAGGGAGTCTATGTATACGTCATCTCAAACAGATCTTGTTGTAGTGGATGCGGCTTGGGATGGTCAGTATCATAATGTTGAAGCGGCGCGAGATAGATATGGGAATTGGCAAGTCTTTTATGACGATGAATTAATTGGTGAAGCCGTTGATGCGACTTATACGGAGTTTGATTATGTAAGGATTACAATGAATAATAATGGCGGGTATATCAATAAAATATGGGCAGATAATGGCGGATTCCCTTTGCATGTTGATACCATAGGCGGTAGTGATAATAACGATGGTTTCAGTCGTGAGACGGCTTTTGCGACTATCAATAAAGGTGTTACCGAAGCAGTAGAAGACGAAACTGTCCTCGTCTGGCCGGGTGTTTATAATGAGGATGTTGATTTTGTTGGTAAGGCCATTACGGTTAAGAGTGCGGCGGATGCGGCTCATATTGTGGCGGCGGGTAATTATGCGGTTTCGTTTCATAATGGTGAAGGGGCCGATAGTCTCCTGGAGAATTTTGTGATTCGTGATAGTTTTGACGGGATCCATGTTGTGGCCTGTACCCCGACGATTAAAAATGTTACTGTGGTTAATAATGATTATGGTATCGTTGCTGATACCGGCGGCGCCCCGGCGATTAGTAATAGTATTCTGTGGAATAATGTCAATGGTGATTTGACGGGTTGTGATGCTGATGATAGTTGTGTTGAGAGTAGGATTGGGGATAATATTGATGGCTTGGTAGGATATTGGAGTTTTGATGAAGGTGACGGGACAATCGCTAATGACTCTGCTTTCGGCAACCATGATGGTACTGTTAACGGTGCGACCTGGGTTGACGGTATTTCTGGGAAGGCCTTGAGTTTTGATGGCAATGATTATGTTGATGTGCCCCATCATTCTGAATTAAACCCAACTGAAGAAATTACTATATCTGCATGGATTAATGTAACTACCTTCCCTGGGATATGGCCACCTATTGTCAAAAAAGCTGGAGATGGTGGTTACCAGCAAACAGGTTATGCTTTAGAGGGCCACAGCCAACCTTTCCCAGACCAGGGTCAATCTGTTGTTTTTGGTGTCTTCCTGGAAGGTGGCGGCGGTGAATCTGGTATAAGCCCGTATGTAGAAATAAGTTCAAGTCAATGGCATTATGTTGCGGCAGTGTATGATGGCTCAACTATGACTATATATTTAGATAGCATCCCATATTCAACTAATAATGTATCCGGTAATATAATACCATCAACTAATAATTTGAATATTGGCCGTGATCCGTCCAATGCCAGTAGATTTTTTCATGGATTGATTGATGAAGTTCGTATATATAATAAGGCTTTAACTGTGGAAGAAATTCAACAAGATTATCAAAATACATTAGATGGTAATGAGTTCGGTGATCCGTTTTTCGCCAGCCCTTCCAGCAGTGATTACCACCTGAAATCCCAGCGTGGTCGATTTGTTTCGCAGGATCCTAATGACGGCTATTGGAGATTGGATGAGGTGACCAGTCCTTGTATTGATGCGGGAAATCCGGCGGATGATACTTCGCTGGAGCCTTCGCCTAATGGTGGCCGTGTGAATATGGGTGCTTATGGTGGTACGGTAACGGCCAGCCGGAGCATGCAGTATGACATCTGGGCCCAATGGCCTTTGAAGGGTGATATTAACCATGACGGCCGGGTTGATCTAGCGGATTTTGCCATATTGAGCAAGGAATGGTTGATGGTGATGCCTGGCAGTTAAGTTGCTGTGGGCTAAGGATTTAGAGCATAAAACATGCCCGGTGAAATTGGGTCGGGCATGTTTATTTTTTACAAAGCCATAAAAATATTAAAAAAGTAGTTGACACTATATCAAAATATTGATATTCAGAGAGCACATACTAGAGATTCGGACATTGATTCAGGTATTCTGACACATTGCGATTAGCACCAATTGGTTTTTGTTTTTTATTAAATTCAGGGATTTAATTGGAGGCAAAGTATTGCTATGAAAGAAGTTAGAAAAGCGTTTACGCTTGTCGAGTTGCTGGTTGTCGTAGCAATCATTGCATTATTAATAGGTTTATTATTGCCGGCACTTAATAAAGCACGTCAGTATGCTAAAAGTATGATTAACGCCAGTAATCAGAAAAATATTGCTCAGGCGGCTATGCTTTTTGCTATGGATAACGATGGCAAGTTTCCTCTTGCGGTATCTTCGATTCGAAATGGGGGATATTTAAACTGGCATGATCCGCGGCTACTCCTGGGGTATTATGAATATGGCCGTGATCGTGCGGTTGTGGCGTCTCTTGGTGGGTACATTGAAGATTCGAAAAGCTTGGCTTGTCCAGAATCTCCTGGAGGTCCTTCATTTCTCGATAAGGCGTGGGGGGATTATAATCCCAAAGGTATAGACCTTGTTTATGGAAATTATTGCCTGTTGTGGGGCGGTTACCAGGCGATAACGATTGGTGGCGGGTTGTATAAGGGGCCTGTAAAGGATTCTGAGAATAATCAAGCACTGATGTGTGATTATTACGGTCAGGATAATCGCAATGACCTATATGGATATGGACGTGGAAGTTGCAACAAGTTTAATAAGGCCGGTCGTGTCTTAGAAGTCACTCCACCGGACTTGCCTTCATTCTGGATGATAAAAACATCCGAGCAGATGGCACAAGTCAAGACAAATGTAGTATTGAGGAAGGCGATGCTTGATTGTAGCGTGCTGAAATATGAAGGAAAAGATACCGTAGCAACCAAACGTTATACAACAAATAACTCGTCATTTTCCAACTCTAGCGATCCTTTTGGCACGCTATTTTTGCCGATTAGTCAGTGAGTCTTTTATTGGTTTACCGGGTTAGTCTCTTATAAGTAAAATCTTGCGCAAAATGGTCAGGATTTTCTTGTCAATTCGCCAGAGGTTTGCATCCCGCTGATTTGGTTCCGGCACTTGCCGGCCTAAGGTTCCAGTCGTGAAAACCTCTGGCTCCCCAGGGCCATCTGACCGAAACCTTCGGGCCAGAAACTGACCGTGAACGACATGCTGTTGCGCGTGGCGTCATATCCGACGCTAAAGGCGCTGTACCAGTGTGGCGATTTCCGGATCAGGGTGGTTCGCGTGTAGGACGCCGCGGTTTGTTCGATATCGTATTGCTGTGAAAAGGCCACGGTGTACTTTTGATTCATACGATAGCTGATCCCATTGGTCAGGTGGTTGCCATCGGTTTGTTTGAAGGCGTCTGCGTTTCTCAAGTAGCGATAGCCGACATAGTAGCGCGTGCGCGGCGATCGCATCACCGCAAAGGCCGCGTTCGCCTGGCTGATCTGTCGGTCATGAAGGTTATAGTTTATCCCGCCGTTAAAGAGGGTTGTATCCGATATCTCCCAGGACAGGTCCCCTGTGGCGTGGTCGCTGAGGCTGCGGTTGATCTGTTCGCGACGGGCCAGCCCCAGGTTGGCCAGGTCGTCATTGAGCATGGCGGCATGGTCGAATAACATTTCCGGACTCGAGGAGTAGTACATGCCCGGCAGGTCAATATTGTCAATATCGTTTGTCACCAGGGTCACCCCGGTGTCCAGTCGCAAAAAGTCGACGCTGTGTTTATCGCCCTGAGGGCCTCGCATCGTCTGCCATCGCTGACGAAGCGTGAAATTGTAACGATCCTGCTGGGCACTTTCGTCCAGCTCCGATTCCGTCCAGAAGGCACTGACTTCCGGTTCGATTATATGGCGGATCCGGTCAATGTCGAAGAGCCGTGACTGAGCGGCGTTATTAACGTGCCACAATTTGCTGCCGGCCCGAAAGCCCATGGCCCCCTGGACAAAGCTGTTGGTCTTATCCGAATCGTCGTAAACGTAGGTGACTATGCCCGTTGGCGCGATGTTGACAACGCCAAAATGCAACGGCAGGCTGATTTCATGACGACTGTTGGCAAAGGCAAAGCTTCTCTGGTCGAGTTGGTCGGGGAGTATACTGTGTTCAGGAACCCCCGAATATCCCGGAACCATCACATCGCCCGCCCGTTCGCCGATCCGTGTAATATAACCATCGTGCTGATAGGTGAATAATTCAAAGAAATCCTGACCCGCGATATGAAAACCCGCACGCGGGAGTTCCGTTCGTGTGTAATCAAAATCGTTCAGATGAAATTTATTCAGAAAGTCAAAGGCCCAGTTGTCACGCTGTTGCTTGAAATAGATGGCGGTTTCAGGCTTCTTTTCTCGGTCAAATTCTCGCTCTTCCCAGCTCTCCAGAAAATTCCGGTCGCTCAGGTAGCCTACCTCAAATGAACCCTGCCAGTCATCCGGCAGATACTGGCGATGCTGCCAGCGAACCCGACCGCGAAGGTCGTCGGGGGGCACCAGGTCTTTTCGGGAGTCAAATCGACCCAGCCGGTCCTCCCCGTCATCGTGCAAGAGATAGCTTTTAAAATTACCGAAATTCACCGGCGATTGATAGTCGGCATCCACCCCGATACCCGGGCCCCGTTTGCTGTAGCCATCGAGGCGAAGCTTGGACGTGACGCTTTCCGGGGAAAATCTGTTCGTCTGCGGATCGGTTGACGGACGGATCCCCAACAGCCAGGCGAGGTCCCATTCCGTTTCCAGCGTGACCCCCAGTTCGGAATTCACCCCGGTATGCAGGGCCTGCATTGGGGATGTGGCGTTCGAGGATGTGCCAGCGGCCTTCGGCCACCAGAAAATGGGAGTATTCCCCATATTCATGGTGATGTTTTCAAGGTTAAATCGGATGACGCCAGGTTTTTGAGACCCGTCCAGCATGGTTTGAGGTTTTTCACTGACGATACGAGCACGCTTAACGCCCAGCCAGACATGGGGTTCGGCAAATTCATCATTACTCAATTGGATATCGTCGGCGAGATATGTCGACAGGTTCCATTGTCGGATCCGTCGGGCCCGCAGGGTGATCGGAATTTGATTTTCTGTGGCATTCAGCCGTAATTTGCCCTTGAGAATGAGGGCGTTTTTATTGACAAAATCATAGTACACCTGCTCGGCGTTGATCACGTTGTCTGTGGCCGTTGTCCCGTTTTTTAAGTTGATCCGGTCGAGACGCAACACGACATCGCCTTCAAGGTAAATCCCGATGGGGTATCGGCTCAGGTCGGTCTTTTCCTTCGACTCACCCCGGTCCTTGAACCGTTCGAGTAACTCCTTCTGCGAATAAAAAACAACCGCACTCTGGGCGCTGAATTCTAACAGGGAGTCCTCTTCCGGGAATTTCTGAACCGCTGTTATGCCCCCCGAATAGACAAAAATATCCCCGCCATCTGGCTGGGGAGTCGAAGAGAATTTGCCGTTGAATTGCACCGGATCGAGGGAAAGTTGGGGTAGCCCCGAGGGCGTTTTGGCCGTTTTAGGATCATCCTGACGGGCAGAGAGGGGGGGGGTCAACCCAGCGATAATTACAGTACAAACCAAAAAGAGAATGCAAGGTGTATAATGTAAGTGGTTGCGATATAAGTATTTACAGCGTTTTGTGTTTTGCATGTCGCCCTGTATTATCTCAAAGTGTATCGTGTATTTCAATAATTGTATCAAACGGAGCAATCATTATAATCATCATCAGGGCTAAAGCCAGTGAATTTTGACCTCCGCGTCAAAAGTATGACATGACACGCAATCGGACTCCCAAGGGCCTTTGGACTCAAATCTACTCCGATGAGTATGACGGTCAAAACGAATATGACGGCTATTTTTATGGAATAGATGAATAATAAGGGGGAATAATATAGCGTCGACATCTTTTATATCATATGTTTTCGTAGGCATTTAGTTTATTGAAAACGTTTTGCTGAGGCTAGCGTTATTATCAGGCACTTGTAGGCAGAAAATACAATTTCCGATACGATAAACACCTGACGCCGCCGCCATACATGTTCTTTGGGAGAGAATTCTATGATCAAGTCTGAAACTCGACAGTGCAACCACCAAAAATCTGGGAAATTCGTCTGGGGGGCACACGTAAATAAATCAGGCCGTAATAAATATTCCCACGTCAAAAGTCAAATGCCCCACCGACGCGGACTGGTGTCTGTCCTGGCCATATTTTTCATCATACTATTTTCCGTCCTGGCGATATCGATCTCCTCTGTGACCAACACCAATCTGATGATGGCCGATAACCACGCCAAGGTCGCGCAGGCTCAAGCCGCCTCGGAGTCGGGGTTGGCGTACGCTCGTTGCCTGCTCCATAACTATATTCATGAAACAAAACCTCACACGTTCCAGCAGAGTCTTTCAGCCTCCGAAATGACCGGGTTATTCACCGGGCTTGCCTCCTACGCCGCCTTAATGTTGGATGGTTCCGCCGCAATTGACAATGCACGGGTCGCAGGGCTCACGAGCTTTCGCGAAAACGGTTTAACGGGACAGCAATTTAGCATTCCGGTTATTCAAATGGGGGCAAGTCAGGAGAGCCAATTTAGCTTGCAATTCAGGCAGTACACCCATGACCTCGAAAGTATTGAGGTGAAAAGTACCGGGGGGGCCAATACGATCCAGCGCCGGGTCCAGCTCAATTATTCGATTGTAAAAGGGACCCCAGGCCTCTTTGATTTTGCACTGTTTGCACGCGAAGATTTATTGTTTAACAATGGTGTAACCCTGGATGGTTTCAACTTCGAGGCCGACGATCCGCCCCTTCAGGCCGGGACAAACGGGATTAATTCCGGGAGTATTGATTTGAGAAATTCCGCCAGCATCCTGGGCGATGTTGTCGTGGGCGTCGGAGGAGATCCGGATATTGCGATTCAATTGTCAAACGGAGCGAATATTACCGGCGAGACCTCCGTCATGCAGGAAGAGTGGGAACCGCCTCTGGTCCAGGTGCCACACGCATTAAGCACGCGGGGGTCATCGGGGGTGCTCAATAATACCACCACGATAAACGCCAATGGCAAGTATGACAGTATCGATCTGGGGAATAGGGAAACCGTGAGAATTGAAGGGGAGGTGGAACTCTATATTACAGGGGATATTAACCTGGGCAATGCCGCCGCAATAGAGATCGCCCCAAACGCAAAACTTACGCTGTTCCTCGGAGGGAACCTGGTTCTTTCAAACGGTGCCGAACTGAACAATCTGACTCAGGAAGTCGAGAATTTCATGATTCTCGGGCTGGACACCTGTGAGAATGTGATCTTAAAAAACAGCGCAACTACATATGCCTCCATCTATACCCCCAATGCCGATGTCGATTTCAGAAACTCCGCAGACGCTTACGGTGCTGTCGTATCCAAAAGCTTCAGGCAGCATAATTCGGCGGGCTTCCACTACGATGCCGATTTAAGAGAATCCAGCCCGGTAGGTGTCAGTGCCAGCATTTCACTGCTCTGCGATGGGAATTCTTTCATGGAACTGTAAGCAGGGCACCTGTAAGCCAAAACAGCCCGCAGCGATAGAACCGGAGGGGCCGGGTTGCCCGGAGGTTTGTTGGGGGGCAATGAAGCGAATGAGGACGACTGGCTTTCACCACGATGTCATAGGACTTTGGTCTCTGGTGTCCGTTTTTCTCATCTTAAGGGTGATTCTACGGCCAGGAATAGACTTTTGACGCTCCGGCGGCGTTTTCCATGTCCTTATGACTGATTTTTGAGGTCGGAATAAAGCATGACTAAAGTGGGCGTACCATATAGTGATTTCGGCTAAAAAACGACGTTGAGTTTTTTTTCCTTGCAATAGGTTTGTTTTTCAGATAGGATATTACGTTCGATATATGTAGGCGATATATGCGCTAAATTATTCTGAATTCGGTACTTAGGTAACGAATCAGGGGAAAGTGCATGAAAGGAAAAAGTTTTTCTTTGATGATTTGCCGCAGCGACTTCCGGTTTTAACCGGGCAGGAGTAGTATTTTTGTTTGACTCTTTAACTGATAAATTTAACAGCGCGTTTCGTGGTTTAAGCGGACGCGGCCGAATCTCTGAGGCGAATGTCAAAGAGGCGATGCGACAGGTGCGGACCGCCTTGCTGGAAGCCGATGTTAATTATAAGGTAGTCAAAGACTTTTGCGATAGTGTGACTGAAAAGGCGGTTGGGGCCGAGGTGGTAAAAAGCCTGCATCCCGGCCAATTGATGATCAAGATCGTCAATGATGAGTTAACCCATCTGATGGGGCCGGTCGATAGCCAGATCTATTATGTCACCCCTGGGCCGACAGTTATTCTTCTGGCTGGCCTCCAGGGTAGTGGTAAAACCACCACCGCCGCCAAACTGGCCAAGCTATTGATCAAGAAGGGAAAAAAACCCTTACTCGTCGCCAATGACCTCCAGCGACCCGCCGCGATTCAGCAGCTAAGAACGCTGGGCGAACAGATCGATGTGCCCGTCTATTATGAAGAAAATATCAAAGACGCCGTCAAGGTCGCCCGAAACGGCATTAAATGGGCCACGAATAATGCCCGCGATGTCGTCCTGATCGATACCGCCGGTCGATTGCATATCGACCAGGAGTTAATGGGCGAGTTGAATCGGGTCTGTAAGGCGGTAAACCCGCAGCAGATTTACCTGGTTTCCGATTCCATGACCGGCCAGGATTCCGTCAATAGTGCCAAAGAGTTCAATGATCAGCTGGAGTTGAACGGCGTGATACTGAACAAGCTGGACGGGGATGCACG
>JAIPFO010000057.1 GCA_021736565.1 Phycisphaerae bacterium
TCGGGCGATTTCGTTTCGAGGTCTTTAAATATCAACCTGGGACCGTCGATTCATTGGGCGAACGTTTTCCCGATGGACTGCTGGAGGAAATTGATCTTAGCCTGATTTCAAAAAATCAGAAGCACTGGGATCGAACCCTTCGAAATTATCATTTCTCGCTGACCTTACCCAACATACCGACTTTACAAAATAAAATTATCCTCCAGGTAACCTTCACCAACCCGTCGGGAAAACGTTACGAGGATTTACTTATTCTTGAACGCCAAAAATGAGTGCTAAAAAAAACAGGCTGAAGCGAGAACGAAAAACACTCAAGCGGATGATCGCGTTGTATTGTCACGACCATCATCAACCCGTCAAGCTCCCGGGTCAGAAATGCTGCGATGAATGTCGGAAACTCATGAACTATGCCGAGCAACGACTCGATAAATGCCCATTTGGCCAGGAAAAACCGCCCTGTTCGAAATGCACCGTCCATTGCTATCAGCCAGAAATGCGGCAAAAAGTCCGTCAAGTCATGCGATACGCCGGCCCAAAAATGCCCAGAAAACACCCGATCCTGGCACTGCTCCATCTTTGGGATAGACGAAAGTCTCTGTAATGGAATACCTTATCCTACACGTGGCCGGGGGCGGGTGTATGGATGGCTTAATGTTTTAGTAGTCGAAAAAAGTTAGGCCTGTTTGTTGAAAATAAAACTTGACATTCCTCGAGTGTTTGTGTAAAATACTAGAAGTTAATGGGTGAGTTGTTGTGCTATTGAGAGTTTATGGCGGCCGAAAGGGCTGGTGACAGGGTGTTATTGGTTTTTCGGTCGAAGTGATGTGATACATTAAAGGAGATGTGATGACTCAGTCGATTAGGTGCTTAAATGTCGTTTTTGGCGTGTGGATTTGTCTGGGGATATGCCTGGGTGGCAATCGCACTATCGCCGATGATGCGATGGTGCTTTCGCATACAAAAATCAGTAGCAGTGCAGAATTACCCCTGAATGACGATGACCGATTTGGAGTGGCGATGGCTTCAATTGGTGATCTGGACGGCGATGGCATTGCGGATATAGCGGTGGGTGCCTCTACTTTTAATGGTAATAGCACGGGTGCCGTCTGGATTCTATTTATGAACACCGATGGAACGGTTAAAACTCATCAGAAAATCGATAATACCAGCGGGATTTTTAGTGGTGCTCTAGATGTTGGTGACCGGTTTGGCCATGCGGTTGCATCACTGGGCGACTTGGATGGTGACGGCATAACCGACATCGCCGTAGGAGCTGATTCAGATGATGACGGTGGTACTTGTCGTGGTGCGGTCTGGATACTGTTTTTAAATACCAATGGAACCGTTAAATCCTATCAAAAGATTAGCAATACCCAGGGAAACTTCCATGGCATGTTAGATGATTTGGATACTTTTGGATATGCCATTACTTCTGTTGGTGACCTGGATGGTGATCATGCAACTGATATTGTTGTTGGCGTTAAGGATGATGATGGTGGCACAGATAGAGGTGGGCTATGGGTATTGTTCTTGAATTCAAATGGAACGGTCAAAACCCATCAGAAGATTAGTGATACAAATGGGAATTTCATGGGAATTCTTGCCAACGGGGATTGGTTTGGAATAAACTTGAATTCTATAGGCGATCTAAATGGCGATGGCATTACCGATATTGCTGTAGGGGCACGCAGAGACGATGACGGTGGTCCAGATAGAGGAGCGGTTTGGATATTGTTCTTGAATGTTGACGGCACAGTTATATCACATCAAAAGATAAGTGCCACCACCGGAGGTTTTACCGGCGAACTGGATGATCAGGATGAATTTGGTAGTGGAATTGCAGCACTCGGTGATGTCGATAATGACGGCATTCTAGACATTGCTGTGGGTGCCTTTATGGATGATGATGGTGGCAATAATCACGGTGCAGTCTGGATTTTATGCCTGAATACTGATGGAACGGTAAAGGCTCACAGCAAGATTAGTAACTTGGTGGGTAATTTTAATGGTGAGCTGAATGAAGGAGATCGGATAGGCCATTCAATAACTTCTCCAGGTGATCTGGATGGCGACGGGCAGGTTGACCTGGCTGTTGGGTCTTGGGGTGATGATGACGGTGGTAAAGACCGTGGGGCCGTATGGATGTTGCGAATGTCATGGAGATGTGCGGACACCTTTGATCTGGCCGGCGACTGGAATAAGGATTGCCGCGTCGATCTTTTGGATTTTTCTATCATGTGTAACAACTGGCTGATAAATTGCTATGAAGATCCCGATAATCCGGCCTGTGCGATGGACTAGAGAGCCCAAGGCTTCTAAGTAATAGAACGATAAAAGGGTCACATGCAAAGCCGTGTGGCTCTTTTTTTTGAGTGTCAAAATTGTTGAACGCTAATCGCTATCCCAGCCGTTTCCGTATCATATCCAACGCCTGATTAACCGCCCGGCGTCGCACCCCGTCTCGGGTTCCGGGGAAGATATTGCGTGTTATGGTGGTGCCCTGTCCGCTGGCCAGGGCGATATAAACCAGGCCAACCGGTTTATCGGCTGTGCCGCCGGAGGGTCCGGCGATCCCGGTGATCCCGATGCCATAGTCACTGCCGGCCATACTTCTGGCCCCCTCGGCCATCGCCCCTGCCACCGGTTCGCTCACCGCGCCATGCTGGTTGATTACGTCAACATCAACGCCCAGGCATTTCACCTTGGCCTCATTGCTGTAGGTGATCCACCCTCCCTTAAAAAAATCGCTGGAGCCGGCCATATCGGTGAGTTCTTTTCCCAGCCAGCCGCCGGTACAACTTTCGGCAACCGCCAGGGTCGCATGGTCTCGTTTGAGCCTCTCTCCTGCCACCTGGGCGAGCGTCTCGCCGTCGCAGCCATAGATAAACGCGCCCAGCTTGTCGCGCAATTCCCGTTCAACCGGCTCGATCAATTTCCGTGCGGCCGCTTCATCGCTTGCCCGGGCATTAATACGGATCCCTACCACACCCTCCGCGGCGGTACTGTTGACCACCGGGTTCTCCCCACGCTTCATCATATCACCGATGATCTGAGCCAGGGTCGATTCGCCGATCCCGGCAGTGTGCAGTGTCCGGTTGATAAGCACCTCACCGCGGCCTCGTTTTTCGGCCAATTCTCGCAATGGCGGCATGACAGATTCCCTAAACATCTGCTTCATCTCCCTGGGCACACCCGGCATCAGAAACGTGCTATTCTCACCCAGCACCACTGCCATACCCGGCGCGGTGCCACACCGGTTCTCGATCGGATCACACCCTTGCGGTATCATCGCCTGCACGCGATTCGCCGGGACCATCTCGCGTGCGATTTGGCTAAAGAACTGCTTGATCTGCTTGAGGCTTTCCTCGTGCAGCACCAACGCCGATCCCAAGACGTCCGCCAGGGCATGCCGGGTCAGGTCGTCTTCAGTCGGCCCCAACCCGCCGGTAACCAAAGTGACATCCGCCCGCTCAGCCGCCCGTCGTAAATGCGCTGCGATCGCCCGCCGATCATCCGCCAATGTAATATGCTCCTGAATGTCGATGCCCAGACTCGCTAACTGCCCACTGAGCCAGGCGGTATTGGTATCCACCGTCTGGCCCAGGATGAGTTCATCGCCAATACTAATAATGATCGCGGATATTGTCATAATTTACTTTCTATAAAAACAGGTCTAACGCCCTACGTTCTGGCCCCTGCATAATACAATCCAATCGCCCCCAACATCAAGATCGCGGCCAAGATCCGTCGCAGCAATACCATTTTGGAGGTCTTTTGCTCCAGGTGTACAAAGCCCGATTTAGCAATTATATAACCCATAATAATCGAAATAACACCTCGTGTCGATTGAAGAATAACCCCATAAACAACCCCAACATGGGCAAAACAGCCAAACAAAAAGAACATGGCCACATACCAGGTCATGGCAAACGGAAGCGCATACTTCCACATGGCCGTCGTCGGTCGGGGCAGAACTTTCAATATCACAAGCCCTATTAGCCCACTTAAAATATAGCACAGACAAACGCTCAATACGGTGCTGTGTAGTTTACTCAAATCGTGAGCTTCAAAATGATCGATCAGCGAATTGATACCCAGGTCGGACAGACCATATCCCAAACATGCAATAAGTATCCAGGTAAGGCACATACCAGAGAGCTTACCTCCGGTCTGGGTTAAAGCAATGGTCGACCCAACACTCAACGCAACCGCCACCCATTGTAAAGGGGTAAACGTATGATGAAAAAACACCAGGCTGATCATGGCAATAAAGAAAACCTTCAATCCCAGCAATGGCGCAACACGGGACGCATCGGTTTTTTTAAACGCAATGAACAGGCACACCTGGGCTGCCAGATAAAAGAGAGTACACGAAACCAGGGCAATGCCATATTCGGGTATATTTTTGATGCCGTCCACCCACACAAACGGCAAGAGAATTAGCGAAAATACTCCCATGATCACATGTGACAGTGCCAGCAGTATGACACTGCTATTATGAAACTTCCCTACAAACATGCGTGAAAAGAGATACGACAGCGAATGCGAAAACGCTGCCAGAAGCCCAAGGATAATGCCGGTTATTGCCATAAATCTATTTGTCCGTGTATAAAAAAATCCTATTGTTTTTTTCTTTGCCCCGCTACGTTTATCAGCACAATGGCGCACATAAGCGTCGTTACGATCGCCGCCGTTAAAATCGCCCACACCGCGGCTTTCAAGCCATGCGCGTCGATCAACAGGCCGCAAACGACAATGTTCGTCACCAGTCCCATCGCTACCGCGACCATCCGGCTTTTGTACCGCTGGCAGGCAACGATCGCATCACCCAGGATCATCCCGGTCAAAATGACCCCGCCGCTCAGGATGATCAGCGGGAACAGCGGTGACTGCTGCGAATACTCGCGATTGAAAACCACGCGTAAGATCATTTCTCCCTGCCACCAGACCACCGCCAATATCGCCAGCATCCCCAGCCAGCTGATCCCCAGGGTTTTACCCAGGACACCCCAGAACGCCCTCGACCTTTCGCCATGATATCTCGCCAAACGCGGCAAGGTCGCATGGTTCACCCCGTTTTGAATCCCCGCGACGCCATTGACAAACATCATCATCGCGCCAAAATAGGCCACCATCTTATCGCCCAGATGATGTTCGATAAAATAAGGCGCTACATTGGCGTTAAAACTGGTCATCGCCACGAAAAAACCCAGGGGCAGGGCTCTTTTGATTAATTGTTCTCCCACCGTCCGGTTCCAGCATAAGGCCATCCGGGCCAATCGACCGGCCATCCGGCAGTCATAAAGCCATACCACCACAACCGTTGCCGCCAGCCACGCCAAAAGCAGCCAGATGATCTCATCGGTCACAAAGGCCATCACCACAACGCTGATCAGCACCAGGGACGTCTTGGCCGTTTGTGAAATCGCCCAGCATTTCATCTGCTCAGCCTTCTGCAACACCCCCAGGTAGACATCCCCAATGCTCTCCGCCGAGCGCACCAGGCCCGCCAGTAAGATCAGAACCGCCTTATGCCATCCCCAATTCCCCCAGCCAATCCCACAGATAACCAGCAGCAACAGGATAAAACCGCCATTGCTGACCAAACGGGTGGTCAGGCACATGCCCGGCCTAAAGAGATTTTTCGTATCGGTCACATAGACCGACCGCACTTCCATGTTCACCAGAAACGAGATCGGTGTGACCACCGCCAGGGCAAAAAGAAGTTCTCCAACGGTATCGCTGGAGAACCGTTTGGTCAGGATGATCACTATTAAAATTCGGCCGATCGAATACAAAAGACTTCCAAACGCCGACCAGAATGCATTGGCCGTCAGTGACGAAGAGGGGGGCGAGGATGTGTCTTTCCCGGATGGCATAATGATGCGGGTTCCAGTTGAGTATGATCGTATCGTCGGCTAAAAGTCTTTAATGCAACTCGCTACATACTCAATCTGTTCATGTGTTAAGTCTGGAAAGACCGGCAATGCCAGTACTTCTTTACAGGCCTGTTCGGCCACCGGGCAGTCGCCTTCTTGGCCATCCAGATAGGCGAAGCACTTTTGCAAATGCAGCGGAACCGGATAGTAAATGGCCGCGCCAATTTCCTTTTCACCCAGGTATTTCTGTAACGCATCCCGCCGGTCACTGCGGATAACATACTGGTTGTAGACGCTTATATTGCCTTCACTGATGACCGGTGTTTTTACCGTCGAACCGAGCAATTCATCATAGATCGCCGCATGTTCCTGACGCTTGGCCGCCCAGCCGTCCAGGTGTTTCAGCTTGATATTCAGTACCAGGGCCTGTAAGGAGTCCAGGCGGAAATTCCCGCCGACCATACTGTGATAATATCGCTGGTCTTCGCCGTGCATACGCATATGCCGACAACGCCGGTCCACCGACTCTTCCTGGCAGAGGATCATCCCGCCATCACCGAAGCCCGCCAGGTTCTTACTGGGATAAAAGCTCAGGCACGCGGTCGTCCCCAGCTCGCCGGGGAATTGACCATTCTGGCTTGCGCCGATCGACTGACAGGCATCTTCGATAACCACCAGCTCATGCTTCGTGGCGACCGCCATGATCTCCGCCATCGGGGCCATCTGACCGTAAAGATGAACCGGAATGATCGCACGGGTCTGATCGGTGATCGCCTCTTCCATTTTATTAACATCGATATTATACGTCTCCGGGTCAATATCGACAAAAACCGGGATCGCCCCGATCCGGGCGACCGCCCCGGCGGTGGCAAAAAAGGTAAACGTCGGCAGGATCACTTCATCACCCGGGCCTATACCAAGGGCCATCAGCGAGCAAATCAACGCGTCAGTCCCGCTACTAACCCCCACCGCATGATTAACATGGCAATAGGACGCGATGTCCATTTCAAACGTCTGAACCGTCGGACCAAGAACAAACGTCTGGTTCGCCATAAGCTCCAGTACGGCAGGTTCAATTTCATTTTTCAGCATCTGGTACTGCGGTTTTAAATCCAGTAACGGCACTTTCATTGGAAATTCCTTTCTTGAGGGTTGCGTCAAAAGTTGATTTTGAGTCCCGTGTCAAAAGTCGTTTTGCATTGTTCAATTCAGCCTTTAAAATGCGGGAAACGCGATTCAAAAATACTGATGACGCTGGCGTCAATTTTGACGCGTAAAAACGTCAATTAAAAGCCAGAATTATCGCGGCCCAATGCGTTCGACGCCGGCGTTATCGCGAGTGGTCATCATATCACGATTCAAATGCTAAAACAAGAGTCAATTCGGGACTGTCCAAAAAACGGCTCCTTTCAACCGATTCCACCGCCCATAAAAAAAAGGCGTCAGTTTAATGACGCCTTTTTAAGGAATACAAGGGAGAGCCACTTCAGATAAAATTGCCCCTTTCGATAAATCCTAAGTCCTTTTAATATAAGGGCTTACATCGATGGCTATCGTGTGGAATGAACCCCGTCAGGCCATTCTCTTCTCAGGGGCTTAACGCGGCGGCTCTTTGCCGTTCTCTCTCGTCGCTGGCAGGGCGGTCATCGCCGAGGCTTCCTCCCCGATATAATCATAGTATGATTGAGAGGTCTTGGCGAAGTAGCCGCCTTTACGCGATTTAACCGAATTGAGCAATATCCCCAGGATTTTTCCTGATTCGGTTTTCAATTCTCGATTCATTCGCTGGACCATACCGCGGGAATTCTGGTTGGCATTGACCACAACCACCGTGCCGTCCACCAGGCTGGAAATAACGCGCGAGTCGATCACCACCAGGGCCGGGGGACCGTCGATGATCACGTAATCATATTTCTGACGCTGGCCGTCCAAAAAGTCACGCATCCGTTGACTGTTGAGCAGGTCAGATGGGTTCGGTGGTAAGGGGCCGCTCTGGATCACATCCATATTCGCGATACCGCTGGCATAGATCGCTTCCGAGGCCTGGACCTGTCCCACCAGAAGATTGCTCAACCCTTGATTCGCTTCCGGCGAGGGATACAGCCGACTCAAGGCCGGGCGACGGAAATTCGCATCCACCAGTAAGACCCGCTTACCCGCAGCGGCAAAGGTGATCCCCAGGTTGCTCGCGGTGGTGGTCTTTCCACACCCTGCCGACGAACTGGTCACCAGGATAGTTTTAAGCTCACCCGAGGGTCCACTAAAGAGCAGGTTGGTTTTCATCTGGCGATAATACTCACTGATTAACGCGTGCGATTGCGTCGAGGCTATTTTCTCGATGCATACGCCCCGGGCATCGCTTGGGTCATGTTCGGGAATCATCCCCAGCATCGGGACACGTAAATACCGCATGACTTCTGCCGGGCTCTTGATCGAGTCGTCCACAAATTCCAGCAGGAACGCCAGCCCGATCGAGAGCATCAAACCCAGAATGATCCCCGCCGGCAGAAATATCCCCAATTTCGGAAAGCTGATATCCGACGGTAATGGCCGGGTGCCCTGACCTTCCGGAAGGAACGTGACGCGTAATCGGCTCGGGTCATTGAGCAACTGCTGAATCGCCCGGATCTCTTCATTCTGCTTGTTCTTACGAAGGATCAGCTCATCCAGATCGATCTTCTTATTTTCATATTCCCGCTTTTTCTTGTCCAGGTTTTCTTGCTTGAAATTCAAGCTTTTTAGCTCCTCGGATACTTTATTTAACTGATCCTTCAGAGATTCAACCTGGAGCTCTAAGCCCTGTATTTGCTGTTTACTGTAACGATCTAAGAGCTCATTGCGACGCTCCTCCAACTGCTTTTCGGCGGTCTCTTTTCGATTCCGAATGTCTTTGACTTCCCGATGTTCCGGGCCGCTTCGTTCAAGCAGCTGTTTTTCCAGCTGATCAAGTTCGGTGATCTGATTATTAAATGACATGATCAACGAATCATTTTCGACCGCCTGCTGGACCGTGATGGAATAACCCAGAAGTCTCTGGGATTCTTGCAATTGCGACAGGCCCGCTTCCGTTTCACTCAATAGTGCTTGCTGGTGCAATTTCTCGCGGGCCATGATTATCATCTGGCTCTGGATGGTGGTTTGCCCTGACATCCAGCCGGCCGCCTTTATATCCGCATCCGAGCCTAAAATTTCCAATTCAGTCCGCGTCGCTTTGACCAGGGCTATCGTTTTGTCCAGCTCATTATTAATTGCTTCATACTGTGCATTCAGGTGGTCGGTGGCTTCCTTTTGTTTTTCTCTTTGGAAGACCGCCCGGGCCGCGTCAACAATGATCTTCGCTTCCTCAGGCGTTTCGGCTTGCATACTGATACGCACCAGCTTGGTGGTACGAACGGGACTGGCGCGAAAATGATCCTCAATATCTTTCATCCGCTTATCCAGTTTTCGCTTTTGAAACCACTGGGTATTCTGAACATTAATATCTTCAAGAACACTTGTCAAAAAACCCTTATTGTTCATCGCGTTGGCCTGGGTATGCGTTTCCATCTCCAGAATATCCGTACGTTCCATAATGTTTCCCATACCCGGAACCGCCGGCATCTTACATACGATCGACCCCACCGATTCAAATCGTGGATAATGAAGCTTCAGATAATACCACAGCCCCACGCTGGCGGCCGTCATAAAGGTGGTGATCAAAAAGATCAAGAGCATTCGCGATAGAATAATCCGTTTTATATCCTTGAATGTTATTGTCGATTGCCCGGCTGTTGCTGGATTAGGGCGGGCCATTCTGTTCTGCGCCTCAGCGGGCAAGGGAATATGCCTGGTCATAATTATTGTCCTCTAACCGTTCTGACGGTTGAAAATAGTAGAAACAATTCTTTTTTTACGTGCTGCTTTCAATATCAGTATCGTAGTGATAAATAACAGTCGCGTCAAATGGCGGTCTTGACACGCGAAAATGCCGGTGTGACACCAAAGTCAACGCTCAAAAAACGTATGACGCTGACGTCACAAAGGAACTATTTAAGTAAATCGGCAATTTTCTCCTGCCACATTGTATTATTTTTGCTATCAGGAGCAACCTTCAATTTTTCAAGAACAGGTTTTAGCTGTTTTTGTGCCTCGGCCATTCGATTCTGGCCGACCAGGGCCTGTCCGAGCCGATATTCAAATTCGACCGGGACATCCTGACCCTGCCGTTGCATCTCCTGGATAACCTTCCGACTGATCGTTTCGGCCTGAACATATTCCTTTTTGTGAATCAGGGAAAGGGCGTAGGTGTCCATGATCAGCGGGTTATCCGGACTTAACGCGTAAGCCTTGCTCGCTATCGTCAGGGCCTCACCATTCTGATCGCCTTGTTCCATCAACGCATAGGCCAGATTGTTCAGAACGCTTACGTTATCGGGGGCGGTCTTGAGGAGCAGGCGGTAATATTCAATGCATTTACCATAGTTCTTGGTCTTCAGATACGCGGTGGCCAAATGGCGATAAATAATAGCCGTCTCATCACTTCCGGAGGAAAACTCCAGGGCCTTTAAGAGAGCACTGATCTCCTGCTCATGTTTTGCCTGTAAGCTGTAAATCGTCGCTGAAACCTGGTACATGATACTTGATGTCGGTTTCTGGCGGATCATCTCACCGGCCCAGGCCTGAATGCTATCCGGAGCACCCACCCGAGAAACACTGTTTAAAACAATGAGTTTTGTGGCGATGGGCTCCGTTTGGACCCGCTCCAGAACGTTCGCAAAGATCGACAGGGCCTCTTTATCTCGTCCCAGGCCCCAGGTGGCCTCGGCTTTGTGCAGCAGTAACAAAATGTCAAACGAATTTCCCTTGAGGTTCCCGTCGACCAGCGATAATATTTCCCGGTAGTTTTTGACCTTGAGCAAGGCCTGCAAGAGGCCGTTGAGTGTATCCGGATTCGTATCCTTTGCCCAGGCACGTCGCATGTACTCTAATGCCTTGTCATTCTTATCCTGCATCCACGCAATGCGACAGGCATCATAATATAAATTGATGGAATCGGGATGTTGACTCAGTAGGCCATTATACATCGCTTCCAGGTCGCCCCAACGTTTACTGCTCTTGAGCATCTGGTCAAGTAATCGTATAATCCCCATGTTGTTCGGCTGCGATTTCAAGGCGACTTGCAATTGGGCGATCCCCTCATCTTTCCGACCCATCTGCCAGTAGACCTTGGCCAGCAGGGCTTGCCCGAACGTACTGGTGGCAGGTTCCTTTTTACGAAGTGAAAGCAGCATCGATTCGGCGAGCTCGTATTGACCGTTATAGAAAAAGGATTCACATTTTAATAGACCGGCTAATTGATGGTCCGGTTCCACCGCCAGGATCGCTTCCGCATAGGATCGGGCTTTTTCATAGTCAGCCATACGAAGGGCTAAAGAACCCAGTTTGATCTTTAATTGACGCATCGCCTTGGACGCTTCGACATGTTCGGGGTCCTCCTTTAAGATCCGGTCCAGTTCCTTTTGGGCTTTGTCATATTCACTCTGAGCCTCCGCGGTCCTCATTTTTTGTGCCGCCTGGTCACCGTATGCCATGTACAAATTACTGAGCTTTAGACCTTCTTCCTGGCGGGCAACCCCTTTGGACGATTGAATGGCAACGGCGTATTGTAACTCATTGATAAGGATCTGGATCCTGGAATTGCCCGGAGATTGCTTCTCGGCAATGCGAGCTTCATCCAGAGCGTTCTGGGCCTGGTTCAGGTTCTGATAGCAGAGGGCCAGGTCAAAGTGGCCCTGGGGCGATATCGGCGTTTTACCCAGGTAAACTTTCAAAACGTCAGCCGCTTGGGACCACTGCTGGCGGGTTATCGCCAGTTGCCCCTCGGCCAACAAACCTTGGGTGGCATCCTGGCCGGCAATTTTTTTGACAAGCGATTGGGCCACCGCCCAGTCTTCGGTGGCAATGGCAATTTTAAAAAGATGACCGTAGGCCTGCTGGTCATCGGCGGGTTCCAGTTTTATCGTCTTCTCGAATGCCTCCCGTGCTTTGGCCCATAAGGCCTCCGAACGGTCCGCCTCCGATTGGGCTTTATCCTTGGCCGCATCTGTTTTGGCCTTAGCCAGTAGGGCCTGGGCATCTGTCTTGGCTTTCATCGCACTATTTGTATAAAAGACACCCAAAGTCCGGAACCGTTTCAAGGGGTCCTTAATGGCCTGGCGAACCTCAATTTCAATATCAAAAAAACGTTTAGCCTCGATCATGTGCGGCAACGTACCCGGTTCATTCAAAATCGTCATCATGCGACGGTAGGTAAAGTTGTCGGGATCTGTTTTTAGTGCTTGGGTTAATAATGCCCGTGCCCGGTCATACAACACGCTATCCGAACGCCCCTGGTTGAAATAGTACTGGATCAGGCTGGCAATAATCGTTGGATTCTCCGGAAAGTCAACGGCCATTTGTTCCAGTAATGGGATTTGTTCCTTGATATTGGTTAAGGTTTGTATGTGCAGCAGGCGAACGTCCACACTATTGCTATTGAGCGATTGGAGTATTGCCGAGGCATCCTCAAGCTCTTCCAAACCAATCCGGGCCCTGGCCTTGGCCAATAGGACCTGATCGCGCCAGTGGTCGATCTGACCGGCATCTTGGAGGTAATAATCGGCCAGGGAAATGGCGGTTTTTTTATGACTGTTGGTGCCGACACGGATCAACGCTTCCAGTAAATCGAGAGTCGCCTGTCCCGGGCGACGTTGCCAGAAACGAGACTCCAGGCCATATTGAGTCGCCAGCAATTTGTAGGTGCCGGCATGGAGGGCCTTGAACAGTTCTTCCTGGGTCCGATTCAAAAGCTCCTCAGAAATGGCCTGCCCCTTTTCCTTCTGGTCCACCATGAACGCATGGGTCTCATAGAGCATTTTCAGGCCGGCTTCTTCGTGACTGCCCGCCAGGTCAATAATGCCACGCGATAATTGTAAAAATAGTTTAATATAAGGATTGTTCCTGTCGAACTCAAGTTCAACGTCCTTATAGGCCGCATTGGCTTCCGCCAAATAGGCGGCAGCGGCCTGGGAGTCCTCAGAGCCCTTCGCCAGTTCCGTACAGACCCTGATCAGCGGCTCAAGGATGTGATTGAACCGAATTCCCATAAGCGCCGGACGATCGACACCCGTGGGGATCGCCGCATCAGAGTGGTATTGGATCCGGCGCAAGAGGTGGTAAGCTTTTTCCAGGTCGGCTTGAGGCGAGATAGAATATGCCGAACGCATGAGATAATATTGGGCCTGTTTCCCCTGGTATTCCGCCTTGCCGGGTTCGCAC
>JAIPFO010000058.1 GCA_021736565.1 Phycisphaerae bacterium
CATCCAGGGTCGATAACGCCTGATCCCGGTTGGGAAACTCCAGGTTCTCGATCTGGAGATCGACAACTGAAAAGTCCGAAGCGATGGCCGCGCCGGTGAATGTGACCGTCTCTTCAGGGGCCGCCTCGTCGCTGAGTGATTTGATAGTCAGCTGAGCTTCTGCGGTGCCGTCTGCTTGCGGGGTGTACCAAATTGGGATTTCGACCGATTCATCAGGTTCCAGTTCCAACATCGAGCCGGTCTTGGTCAGGTTGATCGTGAAATATTCATCAGGTTCGTTAAAATAGCCTGGTTCAATGGCGATGTAATAAGTGCCATCTGCCAGGAGGGGAGGAATCTTTGGGGTGAAACTTCCAGCATCTTTATCGGCGATGATTCCTTCGTCGGTAAAAATATAATTGTTATACTCACCGGAAAAAATGTGATGGCCGAAGCTGTTGTAAACGGATATCTCGTTAAGGTCTATGATGGTTGTAATGCCTTGAGGGGCGAACGTCAGTTCAATTTCGTCGCCATAGGACGCGTCGAATGCGTACCAGTTATTCGCCTGGCCGGTGTAAGCGGCATAAGGATCGTCACTGAATGGGACAATCAGCGTGTTGGTGTCTTCCGAAAGGGCTATCGTCGTTAAGTTAGGATTGGCCGGGAGCGTCGTCGCTTCAACCGTGAAGGACCCCGCGGTCATTCCGCCATAGGTGGTGGCCTGGACATAATACCGACCCGTATAGGGCGCCGGCATGATCAATGAGCCGCCCTGGGTTGAATAAGAGGAATCATAGGAATCCAGCTCGCTGCTAAAAGAGTAAAACTCAAATGTGTCACCATCGACAACCATTTCACTCTCTCTGTAATATTGGCTGTACACTTGAAGGTCAACGCTGTAGAGGGAATTGGTGGTGGTTGAAAATCGCAGGTTGTCACCGGCTTGAGCATCAACATAGAACCATTGGTCGCCACCTGTGGCCGGGACTAAAACCGGCTCGGATTCCTGGCCAAACGTCAGGGTGGTCGCCTCTTCGAACAAGGACGTGCTACTACCATAATACGAATAAGGCGACCCAATGGGGGTCTCCATATTGCCCGGTTGTTGGTATGTAAAGGCGTCAGAGTCCATCGCCAGGCTGGCAGTGTCCGATTCGCCAGATGTATTCGTGATGCCGATGCTGGCCGGATAGTTGATGCCGACCAGGTTGCCCTCACCGAAATCCAGGGAGGCGATAGGCGTGCTGGGGTCGTAAAAATCGCTGATAACCAGGGTTGACAACAGACAGCGTGATTCCAGGGTTTCCAAATGCAACATAAAGCGATACCTCTGTGGTTTTCTTATGTTGACGTCCGGTCGAAAGTTGGTTAAGGGCTGTTTTTCATACCCGAAAACAACGATTTATATCGAATAAATCGACTTTTGACACGAGCGTCTAGTTATGTAAAAGGCTGGCGAAACATTCCACAACGGGTGGCGTGTCTGATTGGCGGGCAAGGCCAGTATCTCTACTTACCTTACAATAGTCAAGTATATCAAAAAAATCATAAAAGTCAAAACAATTTTTCCCCCCGGGGGGAAAGTTCATTTTCATTTTTTACAGGGGGGGCTAAGGGGTCAATTTAGCTCAAAAATGCACTTTGGACATCGGGGTGTCTGGCGTGTTTTTGAGAACGCCGATTTTAACGAATAGAGCGTTTAAAACGCCTTGATGCACGAATTCACCATCTTTTCAGTTCGGTGGGACGCTTGGAGTATGATGATGATTTCAGGAAGGATTCAGACGCGGATAGTAACCAGTAAAAACGCTTATCGAGGGTGTTCCAAAAGTCAATTTTCGTATCAAAAACTCTGTCTTCTATGGGCCGGAATTGGGCCTCAAAAACACCGGGCACCCTGGCGTCTGTACGAATTATTTTTCGACCCCGGCCTATTTTTATTGGATTTTTTTTTGCCGCTTGTACGATAGTGGATGAAGTAGGCATTGTTGTCTATCTGTAAAAATATGTAAAAGGGTGGAACCGAGCTCTGGTTTCCATTTGGTGCCGTCTTTGAAAACTGGACGACGGCCTCTCATCTCCCTCCGAAACCCTTCTAAGCTGAAATTTTTCATTTTTAGTGGAAGGAGTTTCTTATGGTAACTCAAAAGTGTGTATTGGGCGATTCACGTCTCAAAAGTCCATTATCGTTCTTGAAATCAGTCATTTTTGGTCAAAAAAAAGAATTTCAATCACAGCGAGCCGGGCGTAATAACCCCATCTTCGGCGAATTATCCGAGGCTCAAATGGCCGTTTGGTGCCGATTATCACCAGGGATCGATCCCGACCAGTGGGCATTTATCTGTCGATGCCTTGGTCGTCTGACCCCTCAGGAGTTTTCACTGGCCAGCCGTCGGATAAAAATGCCCCACAACGGCGTCAAAAATCATTTTTCAACTTCAAAATCCCCCTTTAAGATGGAGGGAATGAGCTTCAAAAGTACAAATGACCCTGGCGTCGAAAATGCCTTAAAACAGCATATGCCTGGACGATTGGAACGGGATGTTTCGACAATCTCCTCAAATATCCCCATCGTCAGCACCGGCCCCAGCGGTATCGGCGGTGAATTTCAGCGAGAGATTCGAAAATATTAAAATATCGATAAATGGGCCAACCCAAAAAAAAACGGACGTGACAGCTAAGGAATGTTGATTGAGACTCCCATGTCAAAAGTTTTTCCCCTCTTAATATCTGCCGTCAAAATTAACTTAACAGCCTGCGGCGTCATCGCGATGGATCTAACTGAACAAAAAAGGACGATTGCACTTTCTAAGTCTTTGTATATAAATGTCTTATGTTGAAATGAATGCACCGGCGGTGGCATGGAACGTGGTTCGCAATATAAAACAAGACAAAGCGTCTCTGGTTGTTTATAATCATAGGCAGAGTGCCCCGGCATGACTTCTGCGTCGAAAGTCGCTTTTCGTGACGCCAGTTCGTCTTTGGCGGATTAGTGCTGGTGTTTAATCGACGTTTTTATGCGTCAATATGGACGTAGAACCCTGGCGTCAAGAAAGTCTGTGGAGTGAACATTGATCATGGCGAAAATGGTATCAATACGCTGGCATTTACTGAGCAATCTGGTGTTGATCATCCTGCTGCTCAGTGGCGCGATTATGGGCACGATGGTTTATGGAACTCGCGGAGCGGTGCTGTTAATGTCCCGATTGGTGATTTCCCAGACGATCAATCAGGCCGAAGGGCAGCTGGCCCGTTTTTTTGAGCCGGTCGTTGATGAGCTGGAACTGATCCGGTCATGGGGCGAAAGTGGGGTCTTCCAAACGGAGGATTCCCAAAAACTCCAGCGAATGCTTGTCCCGGTAATGGCGCATCACAAGCCCATTGCGATGGTGGGCGTTTCTGATGGGCAGGGTAATAAAATCATGGTCACTCAAAATGGCCAGGCACATACGATCAAAGATTCTCCGCCTCCAGGCGATGCCGCCGCCCTGAAACAAAAAAATGATATCGTCCACTGGGTTCAGAATGAGCGAGTGCCCATCATCGAGATCCCCGGGCTGACGCTGAGCACTGAATACATCAGTCCCGCTGGCCAGGAGCATCGCGTCGAATTTTGCATACCTTTGATAAACCTGCAGGACTTTGTTCAAAATATCCGGATACACGACCAGGGGAATATTTTCGTTTTGACCGACGCCGCCCCTCCACAGGTCATCGGTTATTCAAATAAAGGCCAGTTAGGCAGGGGGCTCGCCGGCAAGGACATTTTTTTGAAAAGCCCGCGTGATTTGAACCTGCCCTTCTTTCAGGATGCCGACAGGGCATTTCGCGGGTCCGCCAGCCATGGTCAGGTTATTTCCGATCCGGTTCGCTTTTCCAGTGAAAACCAGGTGTGGTGGGGGGCGGGCAGATACTGTCAGCTGTCCCCGAACCATGAACTCATGATCTTTTTCATGGTCCCCGAATCGGACCTCCTGGGCCGATTGCAGCAAAGGCGGCAATGGGTGGCGATGATTGCACTGGTCGTTTTGCTCGGCGGCATCATCCGGGCATTTATGCTGGCCAATCGCCTTAGCAAGCCGTTGGAGTTGCTTGCCCATCAGAGTGAGCGGATCAGCAAGGGCAGGCTGGAACCCGGCGAGCCGGTGGTCTCAGCAATTACCGAAGTGGGCAGACTCACCCGGGCGCATGAAAAAATGCGATTGGGACTTAAAACGCTATTCAAGCTGGAAACGGATTTACGACTGGCCCGCCAGATTCAACAGAATACCATCCCCGCGAGCCTCCCACACATCGAAGGATTTGACATTAAAGCCTGGAACGAGCCCGCGGATGAAACCGGTGGCGACACCTTTGACGTTGTAGGGATTAAATCGGTTCAAAACGATGGGGTGGTCGAATTAACCACGGGCAATGCCGACCGGGCACTGATTTTGTTGGCCGATGCCACCGGCCATGGCATCGGCCCGGCCCTCTCGGTCACCCAGCTGCGTGCCATGTTGCGAATGGCCGCGAGGATCAAGCCCGATGTCTCAACCATTGCCACGCAGATCAATGAACAGCTTAACGCCGACTTGCCGGAAGGACGCTTTATTACCGCCTGGCTCTGTGACATCAATAGTTCAAATGGCATCTTGAAATGGTTTAGTGCCGGCCAGGGACCGCTCTTGTACTATCGGGCCCAAACGGATTCGGTCGAGCAATTCAAACCCGATTCGCTCCCGCTCGGCATTGTCTGTGCCATGGATGCCTCGAAATTGAGCTCGGTCGAAATGGCACGAGGTGACATTTTTGCGGTCATTTCCGATGGAATTTTCGAGGCCCGTAACCCCCAACGTCAACAGTTTGGCATGCCCCGGGTCACAACGCTGTTGCAGCAATGCCACCAGAGATCGGCCGCGGCCATTTTGGAGCGATTGCGAGAAGCGGTCAATGATTTTTCCGATAACGCGTCCCCCCAGGACGATCAGACAGTCATTATTATCAAACGTTTATAAATAAAACAGGCCAGTTTTTCTATCCGGGAAGCGCCTGCCACTGCGAACCGTTTATACAGGAGAATTTTCATGTCATTTCGCTTTTTCAAACAGATGGCCTCTTGCCTTGTCGTGACGATCGGGCTTGTCGGAGCATCCCAAACCCTCCAGGCGCATCCCAATGACCCATCGCATCCCTTCATACATACCGACCGTCAATCCGCGGTAAAGCTTCCCCAACCCGAGACTACCCAGTCCTTTACCTTTGCCATCTTTGGCGACCGAACGGGCACGCATGACCCCGCAGGGAGCATGAAGGTTCTCACCCGGGCAATTCATGATGTCAATATCCTAAACCCCGATATGGTGATGACGGTTGGCGATATGATCAACGGCTACAATCAGAGACCCCAGTGGCTCGAGCAAATGAATGAGTGGACCCGGGCGATGGGCCAGTTGGAGATGCCATGGTTCCCCGTCGCAGGTAATCATGACGTCTACTGGCGGGGGGGCGATCGGCCCAAAACGGAACATGAGGCCGATTACGAGAAAAACATCGGCCCGTTGTGGTATGCGTTCGAGCATAAAAACGCCTGGTTTATCGTCTTATTTTCAGATGAAGGGGACCCCGAAACCGGCGAGAAAACCTACAGTAAACCGGCCGCACAGACCATGAGTCCGCGACAGAAAACATGGCTCCAAAAAACATTGAACACCGCCAGGGACGCCGAGCACATCTTTCTGTTCCTGCACCACCCACGATGGAGGCACAACCAATACGGCGATGACTGGGACAAGGTGCACGCCATGCTGAAGGCCGCCGGCAATGTCTCAGCGGTTTTTAACGGCCATACCCATACGATGGCCTACCACGGCAAGAAAGATGGGATCGAATATTTCACGCTCGGTGTCACCGGTGGGGTCATATCCGAAGAAAATGCGCCCCGTGGACTACTCGATCACTATGACCTCGTGACGGTCCGGGGCGACGATTTCCATGTCACCGCGGTTCCCGTCGGCAGTGTTATCGACCCGAAGGTCCAACGATTAAATACCCGCCTGCTGCTGCCTCAGCAGCAATGGAAAGTAACAAAGGATTCCCAGCGACTCTTAACCTGGCCGGTGACGATACCCGACTATCAGGGACTCCGGGCCGAATTGCGAATTCAGGTCAGCAACGGCCAGGATGATACCGGCGATAAAGGAATACATTACAGCCTGCTCAATGTCAAGGGCGAGCCGGTTTCCGCCGGACTGCTCACCAGTAAGGGCGCAATGCTGATCAGGTACCCCGTCGAACCCTCGCAGCAATATTTCTTTACACTCAATGATCACGACACGGATTTCACCGGCAAGAACCCCGGAAACCTCGGCCAGCTCACCATCGAACTGGATGTGGTGTTGCGGTAAGCATAAGGGATATGCGATTCCAAAACATTCGGGAATACGTCACGTCCGCCGCTACAAGGCGGGAACCTGGTATTCTGAGACGATCTTAGGCGTCCCCGAACTGCGGTCGATCGTCGCGATGATTCGCTTCTGCGGCCCATTCCAGCCCAGACGCACCACGATGTAGGCCGTAAAGACATCACTTCGCGTCGTCACCAGGTTGCTGATCCGATTGAACAGAATATCGCGCTCAACATAATTATTCCCAACAGGTTTGGCCGGGTCATCGATCTTGTCACAGAACGGGCTGGCATAACTTTCCGTCACATTGTTATTGATCGCGGTATTGTCTTTGGTGTTGATATCTTTGGCCCATTGGCGAATATCTGCCCAGGCGTTGATGGCGTTATAGGGTACAACGGAGGCTAAACCCGAAGTAGTAAGATGGTGTGTTACATTGAGTAATTCTGCGATACTGGCGAATCCCGGCTCTTCCCGGACCACCATAGAAGGGGGATTCGTGTCGGGGTTCAGACCCATACCGAATCTTCTTATTTTAGGCAGTTTTTTATCTTTATCTGGGTCCAGGTCAGCGTCATACCAGGTTTTCCAGGCATTGGCCACATTGCCGTTGTTCGCAAAATCTTCACAATAACTCACGATGATGTTATCGCCATTCTGCAAATAATCGGTAAGAATTTCGAAACCATTTCGAATGACCAGGGCCTTTTTATCGCGATAGGCAACGATCGCACGTGCCAGCCGCATTTTTTGTTGAAGGGTGGCTGCCGTATTATTCTGGAGCCAGGGCAGTTGGGCAATGACATACCACGGGGCGGTATTGATATTAATACGGCCGGCGATCACCAATTCATTATCTTCATCGATCCCCTGGTTGCCATCATTGTCAATGCCGTCAGACGAGGGGTCAAAATAGGTAAGGTAATCCATCAAGCCATGGTATGCCGAATCCGTCAGGTCGAATTTACCATACGTAACCATGTTTTGACCATATTCAATGTCTTTGGCACCCGCGGCATTTTTAATGGCGAGGTAGGAATTTAGGTAGCCCTGCATTATATTTTCACAGAGCAAAAAGTCTGCCGTGTCAGTGGGCAACTGTCCATAATAATAATAACTGCCCAGGGGTGTTACCTCGGTGATCTCACCAATGTTTTTTAAGGCTGTATTAGTAGCATCAAATAGAATGGTGTCGAAGCCATCGAAAGTTATGCCATCATTGTCAAAATCACCTACAAATGTCTCCAAAACAATTCCATTGGTTGGGTCTGTGTTGTCCGGGTCAATGTCATCCCCCATTTTAACGGTGGCGGGTGTTACATCCCAGATTATTTTACTGCCATCAACCGGCATCAAAATATGACTGTCTAGAAATGTTTTGTTGCGTTGTATGACTTTAAGAGTATCGGGACCAGCATTGCCAATGGAATAGGGCACTTCGTCAACGGGCATATTGGTCAGAGGGGCGATAAACGAAGAGACCGCCGGTGTACCACTCAAGGCGAGAATACCATTGTAGCGTATTTTTGCATCGGCCTCGGTCTCTTGATAATTCTGCCTGAGTATGATAATTTTATCATCATCTTGTAATTTGAGATCAACAGGAGTTCCCTTGGTATCGCTAGGTTGGATATTTACAGGAGGATCGGCCGGATCTATCTGTAGTAATACTATAGAATCATTGATAAATTTCTTACTATCTTTCAAGTCTAAAGGAGTCCTGCTGCCGGGATTAGCTGCTTTCTCTGCAAACACAATGACTTTTGTGTTGTCTTTGTATTTACCGTTTCCGGCCTCGGATTTTCCAATGACGAAATTAGTTGATGTCGTGATCTTGCCCTTGATCTTACCCTCTTTGTCAGTAATCCAGATTTCATAAATTTCATCTGACTTGTGAAAGTTTTTATCCGCTAAAGGGTCAGGATTAAAAAGTTCAATGGCATAGTATTTACCTGTAGAAAATTTTGATTTTACCAAAGGATCGGCAGGGTCCATATGGGCATCTGTGATTTCGATATACCCGATCTTGGAGATACATAGTGTATTTTGGACCAGGTCATCAAGCGACTCAACACCCCGATAGACTTCGGTTGATTTGCTGGCTTCGACATTTTCAATTGCGCTGACACGCTTGACGTCCGGATTACCTGCTTGGGCGTAATCAATATCTATATCCTGATAGTCGATCAGGTTCAGGGCGTAGGTCAAGGCCAGCTTTGCCCTGTAGTGGTCATTCTTGTCCCAAGTATTTTCTAGGCCAAACCGATTTTCTAAAAGCGAATCCGTTGTAACAAGCCCGAAACGGTCTGCTAGAATAACATGATCTGGCAGTCCGCGGTAAATCGAACCCGCCAGTTCTTTTATATAATTATATCGGTATTCATATTCCAGGTACATTGCTTCACCTGGAGTATCAAGGACACCGTCAGAAAGATCGACATGTTTAACATCGGTGGGATCGGCGATAACCGCAGCATTATTCGGTAACTTGATACAGGACTTTCGATTTCCTCTAGTTGTTTTCATTCCCAGGGCGGTCAGGTCGGTACTGGGAATATTGCTTTCCGGTCTCCTGTTTAGGTCCAAACTATAGGTTGTCAGCAGATGCCGGGTATTATAAATGTCATTGTTCACGGCAAGATTTGGCGTGAGATAGTCGGCCCATTGACGAATGTTCAAGGTATTATCAAGCTGGCTGCCATCGCCGACGGGCAAATAAGGTAAATTTTTATCGTCAAAGCCCGGGGTCGCGTTTTTAAAATTGACCGGCTCGTACCGCTCGCTCGTTAAGGCATATTCCAGGCGGGCCCGTGATGAGCTGGTCAGCAGAAGGCGATTTCGAAGCTCCATTTCATCGGCGAAGCCAAACGGTAGATAATACTCAGCACCGGGCATATATGGATTCATGAAGCGTTGGGCAACATATAATTCATATTCGTCGTCATTAAAGGCTGTTGTTATCTTTTCACAGCGGAATTTCTCATGCAAAAAAGCAGGGTTGATGCCTAGCAAATTGGTCACCCCGTCCAGCGAGACATGACCCAGTCGGGTCCCGTCCCAATATCCCATGGCCGCTGTCGGGCGTCGATAGGCGGTATTGACGTTGATCATCCCGCCGTTATCAATAACCCGTGCCGCGGCGAACAGATATTCGCCGTTGCTGCCGCGCTGGCCGTCCAATATCGTCCAGCGTGAATCGGTCAGCCCGTCACCATCGGCATCCGCCCCCATCCCCTCAATGCTGTCTTTTAATGGGTCTATTGGATCTGTAGTGTTGTAAAATAAAGTATTAAGTATGGGTTTATCATCGGCGACAACATTGATCACTGAATTAACACGGGTGACAAGAAATCGTGAATCGTCACCGAGATTATCATATTGTCCATATTGCGTATTGAGTGGATTGCCTCTTAAGTCCGGGTCGAAACGTGGGTTGTTGATGTTCCTGTTGAATTGCCCCCACAGATCGGTTATCTGCGGCCAGCAATAAAGCTCGTCCCCGGTCGAATCGGTAAAAACCTGCGGCTCCAGCGAGGCCAGCCAGCGATGCGCGCCATCGGTGTGATCATAACGCCATTCTGCATCATCATCCATAAGGTCTGTTATCTTGGAGAGCACATCTTCGATGCCGTCGTTCAGAGTGATATCAAAATCCGGATTGCTGACCATGCTTTTTTCGGTCGTCGTGGTGGAGACAAAGGTGATCCCCAGGATGAACAGGACAATGGTGACCACCAGGGCCATCAGCAAAGCACTGCCGCGTTTGTGTTCGGAGAGAATAGAGGATAGTTTCAATTGTGTTTTCATGAGATAGCACCCTTGACGCCAGTGCGTCGCGACAGTTCGGTTTTAATCCAGTGATATTGTAAAACTGAAACTTCGCCCTTCGGGGAAATATTTTCGTTGTTTGTCATAGAGCCTGAAAGAAATTTTTATCGCTTTGGGAACCGTGGTAAAGGTTCGCCAGTTGGGATACGGTGTGATATTGACAGGCATATTGCAGCAATAGCCGATTAATTGTCTATCGCCCGTCTCCCCCAGGACATCATTCCCATCGGGATACCAGCGGTAGGCGTATGGGTCGTCTTTGTTGCCCTCATGCCATATCTGGACGGTAAAATCGGTGACGTCCGGCAGGAAAAGCATTTTTTGCGCTATTTCTGGTTTGTGGTTGCCTAATACAGGTCGGCGAACGAACGAGAGCGGCGCATTTTCAATCGGCACCCACGACTTACTGCTGGCCTGAGTGACCGGCATGAACAAACTGAAAAAATCAGGCACCGAAAGCTGCTTCCAGTAATGATCGGGGGCGTATTCAAAGGGATATTCATCATAATCCGTTGAAACAGCGTCATAATTATTTGGAGACGTGGGCAACCAGTAAGCAAGGGTCACCGCGGGCGAAGCACCGGCTTCAAAGCCATTGATCAACTTGTATCGCCGGGTGAGGTATCGCCGGGCTTCATTAAGCGTGGCATTATCGCTATCGGGCAGGGGGGGGGCATCCCTGGACTGGCCGTAAAAGACCCGGGCGGTATTGCAGCTGAACGGGCTGTCGATATCGCTGAACTTCCCCGAGGTGAAAAAGCAGATGCGGTCGCGACGTATCCTTTTGGCTGGGTTTGGATTGTCAGGGCCGGGGTAATCAGGATCTAATGAATTGGTAGGGTCCGACGATTCAAAAATAATGACCATCGGCAGGTCTTTTCGAATGCCCTGGAAGTCCGCATGAAGCTGACGCTTGATGGTTCGCAGCTCGCTCATCATGGTGTTGTAGGCCAGGGCCTTACCCGAAGCCTTGGTGGTATTTTTGAAGATCATCCCCACCGCGGCCATCATGATAACCGTAATGCCGACCGCCACCATCATCTCGGGCAGCGTCAGGCCGGGGCGTGTCAGGGACGCGGGCATCTTTGTTGGAATATTCAGTCGTTTCATTGATCAAAAGTCCATTTTGATGATCGTAACATCGATCACCGGTTGTACGGTGGAAAATTCATAACCGCCTTTACCATCTCGAAGGATGGCCGGCGGAAATACCCAGAAGCAGGACATGTCAGACGTGATCGGTTCCTTGGTGGTCACGATGTAACGCCTGGAGATGTAAGGGGCGTTGGCGGTGGCCGGGTCGATCTGTACATCCAGTATTTCGTAACAGTTCCCCCTGCTGCGGTCTAAATATTGGGGGTATGTTGTCGGCCGTGTGACCGGGATGTTGTGCGTGTCGGAATCACCGTCAATAATGAACGAGCCGGGCATAAGGAATTCGGCGGTAACGGCATCCACATAAAAGTGTTTTTTAGGGCCGTATATGACGACCAGCGTGCCATTGGGCAGGTCGGGATGGTAGGGATTCAGAAAAACGCGCCAGGGCACCGGTAAGATGCGGTCCAGGTTTTCCGGCCCGGCCTCGGGACGCTCGGGCCAGTTCTTTATCGGGTTGATGTCGTAGATGTAATTGGGATAGAATGAAAGGTCCGACTGGACCGCGTAGCGGTTATTGGTCTGCGGGTATCGCATCGTGAAGATGTAAACCAGCTTTGTGCCGCGATCATATATCGCCGACCAGCAGAAATTTCGATCCTTGGAGACCTCTAAAATAGCCCGGTTGAGTTTGTAAAGATAATCGTTGAAATTAGCATTAGTCTGATCTGGGCGGTAGCCATAGCCCTCCGCCCTGAGTTTTTTAAGGACTTCCTGGTCGGTCGCGTCTACCGGCGGGCACATGAAGTGCCCGATGTCGCCATAAAAGATGTCACTGAAATCAGGATATTCAGGGGGTAAAGTAACGCGTGAACGGGCATCAGACCAGAAAAGCCAATCGGGTATTTCTGCGTCTTTTTTTATTGTTCCATCATCCCTATAATCTCTGAGAAAATAGCCCAGGTTTTCCGGGTCGTCGAGAACGACCTGTTGACTGTCGGCCAGAACATTGGGCTTGATCAGCGGGTGGATGTATGTCCTGGCATGCGGTGGCGTTGTTTCTTGACCCGCCCCGTCGATCTCCGTGTACTTTCTTCCCGTCTCCATGGCCCGGCTTGTGCTGACCTTGGCGAATTCTCGCTTCAACCGTGCCATAACATTATGGGTATCGACATCGCTGATGGTCTGTTCGGCAACCCGTCGGGAGTTCACCAGGCCCAGCGGGAACATCGAAGCGACAAAGACCATGCCCATCGTCAGGACAAGCACCGAAAACATCACCTCGATCAGTGAGAAGCCGGTAGCGGTCTGAGGGACGTGTTTTGATTTTTGGATGAATTTATTCTTCATTTTCAATAATACTGCCTGTGTAAATATTGATCAGTATTTTCTCGACGGACGGGTCGCCGGCGTGGGGCCCAAAATCGCCGCTGTAACACGCCGCCACCGGGACATTGTTGAGTTCTTTTTGCACGTAAATATAGAAGCCCGCGAGACTGTAATCATGATAAGACGCATCGCCAGTCATGTCATCTGCCGCCAGCGGCAGGCCAACCGCCGGAATCTCCGTCGGATAGCAGAAGATATTATCGTTGCTCTTTTGGATCTTAACAAAGCTGGCGGCCGTGACCGAGGGCCCCGCCAGCAGTCGCGGCAGGCAGACACAGGGCCGGCTGACCAGTTGACCGGTGTGGTCGAACAAGATCGTAAATGTCCCGGCTTTTCGTAATTCGGTGAGCGAGTCCAGGTAGGTGTCATCCACGATATCATCGCGCAAACCCGCCATGCCTTCCGGCATCGGGGAGGGTTTGGCATTGGGCACCGGGGTGTACCGCTGGGACATATTATAGTTGCCCTGGTC
>JAIPFO010000059.1 GCA_021736565.1 Phycisphaerae bacterium
AGAGCCGACGCTGAAAGATTATCTTAAATGCCCATTCTGCGTAAAAAATGCACAATTGCTATACCTTTAAATTATTTTTTTGACAACCTGTTGTAAACTGTGTACAAGTATTTTTGTGACGCCGTGTTTCTTTTTTGAGAATTTTTAATTTCTTTTAACCTATTGGTCATACTTACGTCTGGAGTCCATATTGACATCTAAAACGTTCTTTAAACGCCAATATCTTTGATTTACAATACTTTTGACACTCGCGTCATTGGTACTAATTACTTTAACTCATGATGGAGACCCAACTATGAAACATGTATTTTTAACACTTATGGGAATTTCGGTGCTCGTTTTAGCAGGTTGCGGTGACACCTGTAAGAAACAACTTAGCCAATCTCAGCAAGACAATGTGGTATTACAGGAGAAGCTTACCAAAAATGAAGCGGACCTGACACAGGAGCGCAAGGGCGCTAATGCGATACTGGAAAACCTGATGACTGACCTGGTGAAGAAGAAAAAGGCCATTGAAGAACTTGAGGGTAAAATTAAATCATTAACTACTGAGATCACTACACTTAAGTCCACCAACAAAGACATCATGACCAAGACACAACGGGCCATGATGACGCAAATTGGCGAGAACAGGACACTCAAAGCCAAGCTTCTACAGGCGGAAAAAGACCTGGCTGAAATGACTAATAAGGTCAAAGAGCTTTCCGATGCGGCCGCGGCTAAAGCTGCTGCGGATGCGGATGCCGCTAAGGATGCGACAGAAGATGCGACAGAGGACTCCGATTCGGATGCCGATAAGGACGCGAATTAAAGATAAGGGTTAGAAGAACCATTGAATAAATTGTATGAAAGGACGCTATTGCAGCGTCCTTTTTTTTATGCGAACCCTGCCAAAAATAGAGTCGCTGGGTAGGGGAAATTTCAGGGTTTTTCAGTTTATTTTGGGTGTGGGCATATTATTTCCGGGTCGTATTTTGGTAAGATGGGTAAGGGGAAATCAGCGCAGTGGTGAAAATAAGGTGATTTTTTGAATGATTTTGAGGTGATTTTTTACCATTTAGACCGAAAATATCGAAAAAATTATCTTTTTTGAACGATTTTTACGGCTTTTTTAGCCTGCCATTTTGGCAAGTGCGCTGATTTTCCATGCGTATGGACCGACCCTTTCCAATACTTGAGCGGTCCAGATCATTTTGATCTTCCTCTTAATTTCGGGCTGAAATTTTGTTTTATTTGCGTCGAGTCAGTGCGTTATTTTTCAGAGGAAAAAAATATGAGGTTCCGGCAGATTGCCGGGATCAGGGAAAGAGATATTCGGTTGCGGCTGTAAATGGACCGGCCTGTATGGTTAGCGTTGTGGATCCGGAATTTTGAAGATTGGTTGCTTTTTTGACCTGGATCTTGAATGTCAGTTTATCCAAATCGAAGGTGGCGGTTGCCTGGGAGTTGTCATCTTGTCTAACGTTTCTGGCTATATACAGGTTTCGCTTGTCACTTGGTTTCTTAAAATCGGCACTGGGAATCGTAAAAGATTGATCGCCCCATGACAGGGTTAGATCGTTGCCGGGTTGGGTGAGATCGATGGGGGACTGGGTTGCGATCGAACCGAATGCGGTCAGGGTTGTGGCTGCTTTGTTGACCGATGCTTTCTCCAGACGAAGGAAATCGGTATTGGCAAGGAACTGGGCCGGCAGATAGCCCTTCCCATTGATTCGTGTCTCATCAGGTGTAAAGGTGTGCTGATAGCTGCCGAAGCTGATATCTAGCGTCATCTCGGAGGTCAGGCCGGTGAGATCGAGGCCCTGGGCAATCAACTTAAAGGTGCCACGGGCGAGGTTAAAGGTAAAGAGCGTCATTTGTCCTTTATTTCCCTTTACGGCGAACCCCATATTATTTTTCAGCTTGATAAAGCGATCATCCTGATCGAATAATATGGTTTCAATATCTGGCTGGCCGGCGGTGCCGATATTTATGGCGATTTCAGTTGCATCACTGATGTCCTGCTGAGTGGCACTCAGGGTGCCGGAGATATTGACACTATCATTAATTGTATTGATGTCGCGTGACTTACCGGCCTTGATAACGGCCATTTTCAGGAAATCGGCAGGGATAGGTTCAAAGGTAACAGCGACTGTTTTCTTCCGGTCTAACGTGACTGTATTGGTTGTCAGGCGTGAGGTTTTATCATCGGCCCCTTTCCATGATTTCACACGGTAACCGGCATCAGGAGTAGCGGTGAGGGTGATGGTAGAGCCCTGCTCAAAATCAGCGGTCGCCGGGGAGATCTGGCCGTTGCCTTTGGTAACTTTGGTGGTCAGGGTGACTGGATCGAGAATTTCAATGTCATTGAGAACTGTAATTGTTAGATCACCCAGATCTTCATCACCGTATAAGGTCCCGTCATGAACCGTATCGCCAAGACCCTGGACTAAATCTACTGTAATAGACCCTGGCCCATCGCAACGTACGGCCAAGCCCCAAAAAAGATCCAATTGAGGTATATTCAATAAATCAACATCGCCAAACTCAGCAAAAAACTGTCCGGCTGCTATTGTTAAAGAATTGTCCTGAATACTGCTGTAAGACCAGAAAGGAGCACTCTGGTGATTGGCGATATCCTCCGGGCCGCCATCAACTTCGATAAGTGTTCCTGGACCAGTAACGGTTACACCCAGGTCATACGCATCTAACTTCATACCGTCCGCCATAGACACTTTGATATAGACAATATCAGAGGTATCCGTTTGACCAGGCAGATTACCGGGGTTTACGCCGTCTTGTACATGGTCGATTAGCACATTTACTGATGTAGCCTCTGAGAAAGTAGCAGAGACCATAATTACCAGCATCGTTAACATTATTCGTTTGAACATAGTGAAATCTCCATTATTAGTAAATAATCTGTTATATCTAGTGTAACTCATGGACTAGGTCCTTAAGACTTTATAGCATATAATGTGTAAAAAATCTCGAAAAAAAGCCATTTCGGAAATGTAATGCTGTTGAACTCGGAAGTTCTGATGCGAAATTTTCCTTCAGATGAGCCTCTTGAGGCATCGTAGGCAGTGTTTGTGTAGGAAACGACTTAAATTATCAAGGCAATTCAGGTGTTCACAATGGAGAACTTGGAATCCCCCATGATGCTATATATTTTAATAATCAAAAAAGTTTACCACTATGTGCTTTTTTTTCTGTATGGACTAACCCTCCGAGTAACTCCCTTTGGACGGTCCGGCACTATTATTCAGGGTGGCAAGATCAAAACCTAACTGCAATTCCGGATGTTCTTCGAAGACCATGGGGCTTCATCAAGATGGTTGATCACATATGACGGATACAATAAAAAAAGCGATGCAGGAGATTAGTCCCACATCGCTTTTCAATTCATGTTTCATACCTTAACAAGGTACGAATCTGATTCTTAGTCGAGCGTCAACTTAGGCGCGACGACGACGGATCAGAGCCAAGCCACCAAGGCCGAGAAGGCTCATGGTCATGGGCTCTGGTACGTATGCTACAGAAAGTCCTTCTACAGGTGCACCATTTGTGATACCATTAAGGACGATGTTTCCTTGGCCGCCATTAGCATTAACAACGACACCTGAAAGCAGAAGCTCTTCAAGAAGGGTATCGCCACCGGCAAAGTTACCACCATCGAGAGTGATGGAAGTAGCGGTAGCTGTTGTACCGGCTTTTACACCCCATTTAAAGGCCCACGGAGCACGACCGGTGTAAACGTTAGGGACGAAAACATTGACGTACTCATCACTTACGACCATATTGGTCAGATCAAAAGTACCAGGGCCACTATCAACGGACAGTGTAAATTCGCCACCAACCAGTCCAGCTTCGGCACTAACCGTAACTTCGCCACCATCAGGAATGGGGCCATCGGTTAAAATGTATAATGGAGTAGCGGACGCACTTACCAACGAGGCTATACTAAGAACCAAAACAAAAGCTAACAACTTCTTCATAATATTTCTCCTTCTCTAACTCTAAAAGTCAGAAAACGCTTCCACAGTAACATGACTCAACACAAGTTAGTCACTGCAAAAAGATAATAAATAAAACTTTCTAATAAATAGCACACTTATAGGCTAAGCGTATTATTCACAAACGAGCGTAGTGCCCCAATTCTCAATTAAGACCTGTACATCACCAGTGTAAGTCAACACACCGTCATGGTTAAAGTCGACACAAGGATCATAGGAGACGCCCCAAGCATTGATCAATGGCTGGACATCATCAGCATAGGTCAAAACACCATCGCCATTCACATCACCCTTAGAGTGACAAGGATAGCTCCAGCAAAGAGGATCAGTGCTAGCAGGGATGGTAATGGCCAGGGGTAGGCCGTTAACGGTTACTTCGGCGCCGGATTTGAAAACCACGGCTCCGCCACGGATGGCGTTTGCGGTGACTGTGGCGGTTGCGCCAGGGGCACCAGAGAGTTTAGCCAGGATGACTTCGCCTGTGGGAGGAGTAGCTGGGGTGCCCGTTGCACCACCGAGTCCACCGGCACAGATCGCGAAGGTGCGAGAATCTGCCATGGCGGCTGCGACGGTGGTTGCACCTGGTGCAGCGACGAGACAGACAGGACCGACACCAGCGCCATAGGTATAGCTACCGGGCGTGGCGGTTTCCATGTCGTAAGCTTCATCAATAAAGATGTCAAAGAACGAGTCAACCATCACCGCGGCGGTGAGATCAAGTTCAGCGTCCACGGCAACATCCAGGCCAACACCGACAGGGCCATCGCCTTCATCGGCGACAACGGTCATCACGATATTGACATCAGCACCGTCATCAACGGCTGAGAAGGTTACTTCCCCGGCGAAAGCGGGTACGGCCAGAGCACAAATAGCGAGTAAAATTAGTACTTTCTTCATCTTAAATCTCCAAAAAGTGAACAGATAACAATAAAATTTGCGAAATTACATATCTAAACAACGATAAGTCGCCTCAAGACCATCTATGAGCCAGATACCATTCGCTACTTTTTTCTTGTCGAGACACCTCCATTTCTCCCGTGCTAAGGGTTAACACCCGGGTCAGAAGTACTTATTGAAGCGTGTTTTAGCATTTTGAAGTTCCCCTCATCCTGCACACAACACTTTTGACCCCAGTGTCACGGTTATTAACTTTTTCCAGTCCTCCTTTTATCGGCAATTTCTACGGTCGAAATTGCCCATTTAGCAGAGGTCACTGTTCACTAACGAAACAATCGTCAGCGGAGTTTTTTCGTGTGGTTTTAGCTTGCGTCATGCATAAAAGCCATTTTCAGTACTCAGAACACATTTTAGACGCAATAAAGTTACAATTAAAAAAAGAACACACTGCATGACTCATTAGACTAACGAACCACACAATTTAATATACCAAGCAAATGTCTTATTGTCAAGAACTATCTTAAATATTTTTATTTTCCCGGGCGATCGGCCCACGGTTAAAGAGCATTCTAAGTGCTTTATTAACAGCCACTTACATCCTTCTTGACATTAAAGACCTCTTAAGGTCTTTCCGCCCCGAACGCCACAACCACTTCACCGTCATCACTTGATGAATTTATTATAGCATATTAACCCGTTAAAAGGGGGGAAAAAAGAGTCCAAAAGTCATTTTCACGGCGTTTTCAGGTCCGATAAGCCTGCTGCATGCTACAGATTACCATATGGACGGTATATATTAACATTGATATCCGGGTCAACCGTATTTTTGAGTCCCCTTATTGGCATCTGCCATAGGCGAATCTGGCTTTGGCGAATCGCCTTTTGAGATGGGAGCCCTCATGACGATGGAGGTGTCTTTTTTTCGTTGGCTCCGATAACTGCCATTTTATCAAGGTATTATGGTCATTTCACCGATTTTAGTTTTATGTTACATGTTTCAGACAATATTATTGGGATGGAGTGCGAGCCCGGTTCGAACCGGAATATGCTGCAATATTCGGTATTGCGGATCCGTGTAAAAGTTCGGGAGCATCAGCCAAGCCATCGTGACGGGTATCGGGTCGTTATTCGGACGAACCTGAACCAGGGAGACCGGATCCGCCGGCAGATCATAGACCTTGTGGAGAAGGGTCAGAGCTACTCGACGGATTATTTTGATATTCCGACGCGTTATGACGCGATCAAAGATGATTATTTTGTAGACGTTCTACTGAGTGAGGTGGGATTTTTCGAGTATAAAGCGCGTGCGGAGTCGACCCGTCGTGATCAGCCGTGGTCGAAGTGGGCGGATGGGCCGAATATTGGGATTTCCGTCACGCCCCTGGCGTATGGAAAGAACAATTCGATCTATTGCGCGTTTATCCGGCAATTCAGCGGTGAAAAGGACCATGCGAGTCTGATAAAGCCGCTATTAGAGGATAGTATTAAGCGATTGGAGGAGCATGGGGCGTGCGTGTTACCGCCGGGCGGCAATTTTGAGCAATTCAAGGAGTGTTTGCCGTTTATTATTGAAAAACTGGGGATGAAGATCATCCACCTGCTGCCGATCAACCCGGTTCCGACGGCCTATGGTCGGATGGGGATGTATGGCAGTCCTTATGCGACAACGGACTATTTCGGGATCGACCCGACTTATGGGACGTTCAGCCGGTATAAGACGATCGAGGATCAGTTTATCGATGTAACCTCGACGATCCATGGGATGGGCGCCAAGGTGTTTCTGGATATGGTGATCAACCATACAGGGTGGCCGAGCAGCCTGCTGTTTACGCACCGGAAGTGGTTTAAGACACGTGAGGATAAAATGCTGGTTTCGCCGGGTGCCTGGGGGGTGGTTTGGGGCGACCTGGTGGAGTTGGATTATAAGTATAAGGATTTGTGGCAGTATATGGCCAATGTGTTTTTGGCCTGGTGCGAACGGGGGATCGATGGATTTCGACTGGATGCGGGGTATATGATCCCGCTGCAGGTGTGGCAGTATATCATCAGTAAGGTTCGGCAGGAATTCCCCAACGCGATGTTTTTGCTGGAAGGGCTGGGTGGGCCGTGGGAGACGACCGAACAGCTGTTAACCGAGGGGCAGATGAACTGGGCGTATTCGGAATTATTCCAGAATTATTCTCAGCGTGAGCTGATGGATTATTTGAGCTATGCCCAGCATGTCTCGCGCGGCAAAGGGGCCCTGGTGCATTATGCTGAAACGCATGACAATGACCGGCTGGCCAAAAAAGGGGATATTTACGCATTGATGCGGCTGCATCTATGCGCATTCACCTCGTTTACGGGGAGCTGGGGTTTTACCAATGGTGTGGAATGGCTGGCCACCGAGAAGATCGACGTTCATCGAAATTCCGGACTGAACTGGGGGAATCCGGATAACCTGGTAGAGGAGATCGCCCAGATCAACCGGATAATAGATGAGAACCCGGCATTCTGGATGAATGACAACCTGGAGATCATCAAGACGGACAACCAGGACATCCTGGCGTTTATCCGGCGGAATGCCGACCAGAGCAATGTGCTGTTGTGCCTGATCAACTTGAATACGGCCGAATCGCGGGGGGTTGAGCTGGCCCTGGACAAATTTGGATTCCAGACGTTATATCATGGGCCGGTAAAACTGCATGACCTGCTGGAGGACAGCGAGTACATCATGGCCGAATCGATGCATGTGACCGAAAAGCTGGACCCCGGTGAGTGCGTGCTGTATCGACTGGAGGGGCAGAACACCCCATCGGTCGCAACGGTTCCGGCGTTGTATGACTGCGATTTTAACGCGATCGCCCTGATCTATCAGATCCTGCTGAGCCGTTTTTCCCCGCATGAGGTGGGCGGGATCGACCAGGAAAAACTACTGCGAGAGGTCAAGGATTTTCGGCGGTTCATTGCACTGGTCAATACCGTGAGCCTGGAATTTTTGACACACAATGACATCGGCAAGGCCATGGCGAAGGTGGACGCGGACCTGATCGATCGATATTCGGCGGTATGGACCTTCCGGGAGAGCAGTAAGGAATTCATCCTATCGGGGGATAAATGGCTGGTGACTTATACCTATACGCCCTGTACGGCCTATTTAAAAGAGCGTACGCGGAGCAATCGGGCCGAATCGATCCAACGGCACGACGGGCTGGGATACGAGACCTTTTTTGCGCCGCAATCGGAGAACCAGCACCTGGAACTGAGTTTTAGCTGGATGATCATGCGGGGCAAGATGATGCAGCGAGAGAAACATGAAGACGCCTATCCGGTCCTGTCGGTCCCGTCGGGAAAAAAGATCGTGCGTGGCCGAAAGGTCTATCCGATCAAACTGGCCAAGCGGCAGTTGCAGGCGAATTATCCGACGGTACTGCTGACCAATGGCCTGGGGGCGCATTGCCAGGCATCGGCGATGCCGGGGAAGGTGACCAGCAAGTATGATGCGCTTCTGGTGACCTCGCTGGATAAAGCCGACCCGACGAATCGCACGGCACTGGTTAAGACGCTGCTGGAATCGGTGCAGTTGGGACAGAAGTATTTCAGCCTGGATGAGAGCTTTCTGGTGAATTTTACGCGGTATCCGCACCCGGTGTGGGAATTTCATTATGACGATGGTGAATATTATGCCCGGATCGAACGAACGCTGATCATGGCCTGGGGCGAAGAGACGGTTTATGTGCGGTATAAGGTTCGTGAAGCCAATACGCCGGTGATCCTGACCAGTAAATGCTGTTTGGAATATCGCAACATACACGAACAGGTTCGCCTGGACCGTCAGCCGGAACGCGAGAAGCAGATGGCGGAGGCCTGCAGGAAGCTCAGCGGTTTGCCGGGTGTTATATTCAGGCCGACCGCGGGCGTTGAGGTGACCCTTGCCGCCAGGAACGGCGAGTATATTGACCAGCCGCACTGGCTTCGGAATATTGATTTTCCACAGGACCGGGATTATGGGCTGGACGACAAGGGGGATATGTTTGCCCCGGGTGTTTTCCAATTTGAATTGAGCCGGTCGGTGGCCGGCGCGGTGGTGATGACGCTTGGAGGCAAGGAGGCGGTAAGTCGTTCCTCCAGCCAGACGGAAATGTCGGTCAATAAACGCAACAAGGCGATGCTCTCGTGGGTGCCGGTGAGGCCCGCCCAGAAGGACAGCCTTGTTCGGATGCTGGTGAGCGGACTGGATCAGTTTATCATCCGGTCGGACGATAAGTGGCTGGTTTTGGCGGGGTATCCGTGGCTTGGCATGCGGTCGTGGGATAGTTTACTCTGCGTGGAGGGCATCTTAGAAGCGGGACGTGAGGAGGTGGTGGCCGATGTCATTCAGCTGGCCAGCGGCACCGAAGATGATGGATTGCTGGCGGACTGGCTGGTTGGCGGCCCGAAGGAGCGTACGTCGATCGAAGCATCCTTACGGTTGTTCATGGCGGCGCGGTGTTATGTCACACAGACGGGCCGTGCGGAATTCTGGGATGAGCCGGTCGATAAGAAACGGTCGCTACGGGATGTGTTACGGGGCATCTATGACCATCTAAAGCATCAAGTTGATGGACGGCCCTACCTGGATGTCGAGAGCGGGATGCTGTTCTGCCCGGCGGGTTTCAGCTGGATGAACACGAACATCCCGCGGGCCACGCCTCGGCAGGGGTACCCGATCGAGGTGCAGGCGTTGTGGTATGACGCCCTGGAGATCGTCGGGAGAATTGTACCGGACTATGCCGGGGAGGTTGGGGAGCTCCGCGCGAAGATCAAAGATAATTTCATGAGCTATTATTGGGATGCATCGCGGGAGTTTCTGGCCGATACGCTATTGACGCGGCACCAGGGCGGTGCGAGCGAAGGGGTGGCCGACCCGGCATTACGTGTGAACCAGCTTCAGGCCATTCAAAGTGGGCTGGTACCGATGGAGCAGGCTCGGCAGGTGATCGACCGGGTGACTCAGCGGTTGCTGATCCCGGCAGGGGTTCGCACGCTATCGGAAGATACGTTACGTATTCCATTGATCATTGTCGATGAGAGGGGGCAGCTATTGACCGACCCGAAACTGCCCTACCAGGGGCGGTATCTCGGTCCGGAACAGCAGCGGCGGGTGGCGTATCATAACGGCACGGCCTGGTCGCACTGGTATCCGAGCTTCATCGAATCGCGGGCGGCGGTGTTCCATTTTTCGGACCTGGCGGCGAAGCAGGCCCTGGCGTTTTTTGAGCCGGTCTGGTCGGAGATGAGCCGCGGTGGGATCGGCAGTATTCCCGAGATACGGGACGGCGACACCCCGCACCATCCGCGAGGCTGCTACGCCTACGCCCCGGCGATCGCCGAATCACTGCGCGTGTATATGAAGTTGAAATATCGGCGGAAACTCCAGAGCAGTCGCGTAAAAAATAATGCAGCGATTGAGCCGGACGCTTAGAGGCGTGATCGGGCACAATGCATTGCATGAATGTAAAAAGCTGATTGAACGTGTAAAACACGACTTTTGAGATGGGCGTTATCATTATAATTCGCGGGCACCTGGGACGCTCTCAGGTGCCCGCTTTGGTTTTGCCCTGTCGCTTTCCTGACCTGAAGAACTGTTTTATTTCGTTTGGCCCCGACGATGCCGGGACCCGATTTTTCACGACATTCAGCGGGTCGTTTTTGACCTGGCGCTCTCGGGTCATCGTAAGTGCTTCTTTTGTAAGTACTTATACGGCCCATTCATGATGGGCGGCAAAAGGGGGAAATACCTTTTTGGAAAGTGTCTCGTCGATTTTTCTCTTGCCCAAGCCGGTTGGATGTGGTAGGATATTGTAACAAATGTTGCCGGCATATTCTCAGAATATGAACGGTCTATCTGAACACGGGAAGTTTCGTCTGATCACTTACAAGGAGAAAATAATGAAAAGAAAATTGCGTTACGTCAATATTCTGTGTCTCTGCGCTGTACTGGCGGCATTCGTATTTCCTGCAACGGTTCTTTCTGCAAGGCCTTTAAAGGTATTCATTCTGGCCGGGCAGTCCAATATGGTTGGACAGGGCGAATTAACAAAGACCGGATATAAGGGGACTCTTGAATACATGGTCGAAAATGACACGGACGGCACATTTGCACACCTGGTCGATAACGCCGGTGAGTGGGTGGTACGCGACGATGTCTGGATCTGGTACAATAATGGAAGCGTCCCGATCAAGGGCGGGCTCTCGGTCGGTTATGGCAGCAGCAGCAGTACCATCGGTCCGGAGATGCAGTTTGGCCATGTTATCGGTGATGTTTTTGACGACCAGGTCCTTCTGATCAAGATCGCATGGGGCGGCAAGAGCCTGGCGGTTGACTTTCGTCCGCCAAGCTCTGGCGGCACTGTCGGACCTTACTATACAGATATTCTGGATTATATCGCCGCTTTCCGAGCCGACCCGGCATCGTTCTATCCCGATTACGATAGCCAGGAAGGCTACGAGATCATGGGGTTCGGATGGCACCAGGGCTGGAACGACCGTGTCAATCAAACCCACAATGACGAATATGAATACAACATGGCAAACTTCATTCGCGATATCCGCAATGATTTGGTCGTTCCGGAGATGCCCTTTGTCATCGCCACCACAGGGATGACTGGATGGGACGACACACACCCCCGTGCGCTTTCGTTAATGGCGGCGCAACTGGCGATGGCTGATACCGCGAAATATCCGGAATTTAAAGGCAATGTGGCCGTTATCGATACCCGGGACTTCTGGCGTACGGTAGCGGAATCACCGGCCGACCAGGGTTATCACTGGAATCGAAATGCGGAGACTTATTTCCTGATCGGCAACGCCATGGCCGAGGAGATGGCCGCGATACTCATTGACCCGCCGTCATTTATCAATGACCCGATCGTCAAGCCCGCCGCCACCGAAGGCCGGGCATACAGCCGGACCGTTGCTGATACGGTCGTCAATGACCCCGTCGGCGGGGCGCCCACATTTGCCAAGCTTGCCGGGCCCGCCTGGCTGACCATCGCGAGCGATGGCACCCTGGGGGGCACACCGGCTCATGGCGATGTCGGACAAAACAGTTTCAGGGTTCGGGCCAAAAAAGGCCCGACGTTCACTGACGCGATTTTAAAGATAGAGGTCGTCAATACTTATAACGGCACAATGGGCTTAGAGGACCTGGTCGAATTGACCCGGCATTGGCTGGACACCGGTTGCACTGATGTCCCGGCGTGTGGCGGCGTGGACATGGACGGCGACCAGGATGTGACGTTTGCCGATTTCTCAGTGATAGCCAACAACTGGCAGACGGGAATCGTTCCGGGGCTGAAAAGTCATTGGCGTATGGATGACGCGACCGGCAATATTCTTCGCGATAACTATGGCTCGCATGACGGCGAATTGATCAACATAGACAGTTCCAGTTGGGTTCCGGCGGTTTCGGGCAACGGCCTTGTTTTTGACGCGGCCGGCGGACAGGTGAATTTTCCTACGATTTCGCTCAGCGGCAACTGGACGATCTGTTTCTGGAGCCAGTGCGGCGTGATCAATCCGGGGGGGGCGCTCGGATCCATGGTGATGGGCAACAAGGATGATGAAAATAATTTTATCAGTATGGCGGACAGCTCCGGGGTGATGTATGAGAGCAATACCGGCGATGGTGTCCAATGGGCCGTCGAGACAGATTTTTATCAGCGATGGCGTCATGTCTCACTGGTAGCATCCGGTTCGCAAATTGAACTTTATCTTGACGGCGTTTCGCAAGGTGCCCGTCCAGCGGATACGGCATTTGATTTAAACTGTCTGGGCATGGGCAATTCGATGGCCGTGGATGGATTTACAGGACGCCTGGACGAGGTCAGGGTCTATTATCGTGTTTTGGAACCGTCTGAAATAATTGAGCAAATCGCAAATGACACCCTCCTGGCAGGCCATTGGGCCTTTGATGAAACCACTGGGACCTCAGCAACCGATCGCAGTGGCCATGGCTATGACGGCCAGGTCCTCAACGGCGGCGTCTGGCAGCCGACCGGCGGACAGATTGGCGGGGCGTTAGAACTGGATGGCGTGGATGATGAGGTGACGCTGCCGGCAGAGATCCTTGACCCGACCGAACCGTTTAGTGTTTTCATGTGGGTGAAGCTGGAAGAAAAACTGGGAACGAAAGCGCAAATACTATTTCAACATAACGGAAGCGGACGGTCATTTTTATATCGCCAGGCGACCGATGAGAAGTTGTGTTCATACTTTGGCGG
>JAIPFO010000060.1 GCA_021736565.1 Phycisphaerae bacterium
CCTGGGCAAGGCTGTCTTCCATCGGCACAGTCGCCGAACCGAAGCGGACGATCCCTTTCTTATCGCCGAGCGCCTGGTCGAGCACCTTCCCCAAACAGATCGCCACATCCTCAACGGTATGGTGGGCATCGATGTGCAGATCGCCCTTGGCGGTCAGGTTCAGGTCAAACAGGCCGTGCTTGGCAACATGGGTCAGCATATGATCAAAAAAACCCACGCCCGTATCTATACAATACTCACCGGTCCCGTCAAGATTAAGTTCCACCGCGATCTGGGTTTCATTCGTATTTCGTTCTAATTTGGCGATTCGGTTGGCCATGATTTTACTCCGATTTTTCTAACTGTTTTGGTTATAATAGAACCACGAATGGACACTAATAAACACTAATTGTTTTTGAAATTGACAGGATTATTCTTTCTTTAGAGGCCGCTTAAACTCATAATCCCACTTCTTATCTTTTCTAACATCTATGCTTTGAGACATTATTTTAAATCCGCTATCCGTTTTAACCAGCTTAAACGGCAGCCTGCCAAACGCATCTACCGGACTGTTCGGCAAGATATTATTCGAAAGCTTGCCCGTTTTTGAATATTCAATCCTTACCAACAGCCCTGCCATTAAGGCATTTCTCAGGTTATTACTTTTATTTTTATAATACCGCATGATTTCCAATAACGGGTCATTTAAAACAATAAAAGCATAGCCACAATTCTCGATGAAATCAATATAATCTTTTTCCGTTGGGACATAGTTAGCCGGTAATTTCCTGTCTTTTTCAATAAATGCATCAATTTTATCCGAATAAGACGACTCAATAGATGAAATTGCTGTTCCTCTAAATACCAAAGGTGCTTTTAACGCCTCCCGCAACTGGCTGATATAGCTTTCATAGCAATCAAGACAACTCTTACGGAATTCTTCTTTTCCAACTTCCCCTTTAACATTGAGTATTTTTCGCCAATCTGGTTCATCAGAAAAATCAGGTTTTTCCTTAACGGCAATACGCGCAAAATGTAACTGATCCTTTAATACGGCATCTAGTGATATTTTTACTTTACTCTCCTGAATTAGCAAATCATATAAACCAGATAGCTCTTGTGCTGTCAACTCCAGTTTTCGATTCAAATAATTTAAAATATACTTATATGAATAGCCTTTCATAGATATTGAGGCAAGACGGGCCACTGGATGAGTAGAATCAAGGTGCCGATTAAGATTAAAAAGTGCTTTAAGGCGTTTAAACACTATAGTATGAGAGTTATTCTTTTCCGTACGCTTAATATCAGCGAGCAGTAATATGGCATATTTTGTCCTGTGATAAGGGTCTGTATATGTAAATTGATACTGCCCAGGGTCGGCATTAAAACGGTCATATTCCCAATCGCAATTTTCAATTTGTGAAGCCTTGACGATTAAATCCAAGGCCGTTTTCTGCTTTTCCAAAAACGCTTCTATTTTCGGAGTTAGTGGAGTCTCATCTGCAATATATTTCTTTAATGCAACGATGTTTGGGTCATCATATTTTAAAATCACCTTTTTATACCAGTGTGCGGCATTTTTGGTATCGAAGGTATCTGAGCGGTTTTGGGCAGGCGCAGCCTGGGATAACTCAACGAACATTATCAGCATCGCCAAAATATATATGGCATATCGTGTCTGCATGTCATTTTCCTGGTACGCGTTTATAAACGTTGTAATACCCCTCCCCTCCGACGGACTAACGCCCGTCGGAGGGGATAAGTATTTTTGTATTGTTTGCCACGGGTTTCGCTGCGCTCACCCGCGGTCATTATTATTTGGCCACTTCGTGATCAGTTATTTTAATATATCGTTTAACGCCGCCAACAGGGCATCATTTTGCTCGACAGAGCCGATCGAGATTCTCAGCTTGTCATTAAGTTCTTTCTGACTGAAATAGCGCACGAAGATGTTTCTCTCGATGAGCTGGTCGTACACGTCTTTGGCCGTCGGTTTTGTGATCTTTGCCAGCAGGAAGTTGGTGTGACTCTCGGCCAGGTCAAAACCCAGCGATTGCAGCGCCACCGCCACGCGATTTCGCTGTTGCTTGATCTTCTGAACATTGGCCTGGAAATAGTCCCGGTCGGCCAAAGCCGCTTTAGCCGCCACCTGCGCCGCCACATTGACGTTATAGGAATCTTTCACCTTGAGTAGCGCATCGACGATCGGCTTGCTGCCGATCGCATAGCCAAACCGCATCCCCGCCAGGGAATACCCCTTGCTCATCGTTCGCAGAATGATCAGGTTGTCGTGCTCCTTCAACAGTCGCAGGCAGTTATCCTCGGCGAAATCAACGTACGCTTCATCAACCGCCAGGACGCCGTCAAGGCGACCGGCCAGCTCCCCGACCGCGTCAACCGGAATGATCGTCCCGGTGGGAGCATTCGGATTGCATAAAAATGTCAGCTTGGCATGGGTCGTGGCCAGCTCTTTGGGGAGCTGACACCCCGGCCCCCAGGGCACCTCAATGACCGGGCAGTCCTGGATATCGCCCAGGGTCGGATAAAGCGTATAGGTCGGCACCGGGTAGGCCATCGGCCGCCTGCGATTGCAACAGCAGCGGATCAGCATAGCCAGCAACTCATCGGCCCCATTGCCACAGACGATATGGTCAGGAGAAACATCGTGAACCTCACCGGCGACCTTTCGAAAATCATCCCAGAATATTGGGGGGTATTTCCGCAGGGCATCCCCTGTCAGCCCCGCCAAAGCCTCAAAAACCTTCGGCGAGGGCGGGTAAGGGTTCTCGTTGGTATTGATCTTTATCGCCGCCGGGTCATCCGGCTGGAAACCGGGCGTATAGGCGACGAGTTTTTCTACGTTTTCGTTGAATGAATAGTTCATAATTTTTTATAGGATGGGCAACTTATTGCCCATGCCGTCTTTGCTGACTTTCACCGGCTCAAGAGGGTACGGCATCCCGTGGGTCTATTTTATTCAGTACGTATCGAAACAGATCGACCGTGGGCCCCCAGGCCTTCAGCGCTGGCGATCGTCATAATGGAACCCGCAGCGTCTTTGAGCGCCTGCTCATTGTAATGGATAATACTCGATTGCTTTAAAAAGTCGTTAGAGTTCAGTGCGCTGAAAAACTTGGCCGACCCGCCGGTGGGCAGCGTATGCGATGGCCCGGCAAAATAATCGCCCGTGGCAACCGGCGTATGGTGGCCGATAAATATCGCCCCGGCATTGACAACCTGCTCTGCGACTTTATCAGAATCCTTACATTGCACCTGCAAATGCTCTACGGCAAAGTCATTGGCCAGCTCGATCGCCTCGGCGATATCCGCTGTGATAATTGCCAGGGAAAAATCCTTAATGCATTCGCGGGTCGCGTCTGCCCGACCAAGTTGTTTGAGTTGAATTTCAAGCTGCCGGGCCACGTTCTCGACAAACGATTCCGAATCGCTCACCAATACCGCACTGCCGGGGGCGTGTTCCGCCTGGCTGAGCATGTCGGCCGCCACCCACGCCGGGTTGGCGGTCTCATCGGCAATGATCAAGACCTCGCTGGGCCCGGCAAAACTGTCGATATCCACCAGGCCATAAACTTCCTTTTTCGCCAGCTGACCCCACCAGTTGCTGGGCCCGACGATCTTATCCACTTTTGGGATATGATCGGTGCCAAACGCCAGGGCCGCGACCGCCTGGGCCCCACTGACCCGATAGACCTCGCTAACGCCCAGTTCATAACAGACCCCCAGAATGTCCGGGTTGATGGTGCCATGGTGGCTGGGGGCACTGATCACGGCCACTTCTTTGACGCCGGCAACTTTGGCCGGCAGAACAGTCATCAATACCGTGGAGACCAGCGGCGCCGAGGCGCCGGGCACGCAGACCCCAACCCGTTGAAGCGGCCGGTATCGCAAACCCAGACGCACACCTTCATAGTCCCAATCCTCAGGAGTCAGGTTCAATATCTTCCGCTGATAGTGCACGATATTGACCACCGCCTCCCGAACGGCACGGAGCAGGTCCTTCTCCAGGCCGCGATGAGCCGCCTTCAATGCCTCCGGGGGAATGCGAAATTCCTCCGGGCTCAGCGCGACGCCGTCATACGCCGCTGTCAGCTCCGCCACCGCAGTATCCCCCCCCTGACGAACCTTCTCGACGATCTGACGAACCTTCGCCAGCCGGGATTTATCGTCCAGCAGAACACCTTCAAGGCTCAATTTATTCTTAAGCCCCTGATAGATCGGACCAAAATCGGCCTGATTTGCTTTTACAATTTTTAATACGGACATTCATTCGCTCCAAATAGCTATCCATGGGGGAACATTTCATTCCCATAAAGGGGCTATTATAGAGGGCTTTGGCAGAATATCAATAAAAAAGACAACCGAAATACAAGGCGTGCCAACGCCTGCTTCCCGAATCTTAAATGCTGATTTAAGATACAAAAATAGACTTTTCGTCTTGAATATCACCCTTGAAGATACAGAAAAGGGGCATCAAAAACAGGGATCAAAATAAGATATAGGCCCGCAGGCCCAGTACAAATGCATTGTCCAGGGTCGGGTCCAGGCCGGGATTTTTGATGAACTGAATGTCTGGCTGAAAGGGGCAATCAGGAAGAGTGTTTTTTTCTATTTAGCCTGAGCGAAGTCGGTCCTGGGTATATCCATAAAGTATAATCCATTCCGACCGCGCATACTGTAAACCATTATATTACAATGACTTATACCAGGCAAATTCAATTGTGATGAGTATACTTATTGAATAGTAATTTTTTTGTGAGCCAATGGTACCGCAGAGGTTCGTGACATTTCATCGTAATAGTCAACAAAACGTTTTGTTTCCATTGCTTTATATTCTGACAGGTTTTTTGCCCACCGATAGCCAATTGGCTGATAGTATAATTGAATGTCAACTTGAAACGGCCCCGCGGCATTATTCACCTGGATGTTATATAGTAACCTATCGCCGTTTTCATTAAAATCACTATCATCCCTTGCGACGCCTTGAACGGCGATGTCACGTTCGGCTGTTTTTTTGTCAAAGCCTTTTGGGAGAATGCGATTGTCTTTTACAAATCGCACTGCTTCTAATAAGCCTGTTGTGACTTCATTTTTGGGGTTTGCCATGATTGTTTCATAAATTTGGACTTGTTCCTGGTTATCTATGGAAGTGTAGTGAGGTTCATACTGTTTGGCATTCAGGTCGTTATCATTCCCTTCGATAGAGCCGTCTGGGTTAAATCTTCCTGATGAGAAGATGGTATTGCCTGATCTGTCTTTCACTTCAAGCGACAGCCATACTCTTCGGGATGGGTATGCGGTAGGTAATTTATGGCCGGCTAAGTTGGAAACATTTACTTCCATACTAATGTGACCGTTTTGAAGTTTGGCATTTGTGATGGTCAAACGTGCTGCTTTGGATTCCAAATGTTGGATAGTTTCATCAACGGTTCGAGAGAGATCGCTGGGTAACGCCGCGACGTTCAATTCATTCCGCTTTTTATTGAAGATCGCAGGCATGAAAAAATTGCCGCCCCGAAAAACATGCTGTGAAAACGCGGGTCTCGGTAGTCCCAGCACGGAAGAAACAGCGGTGGCCTTATCCAATACCGGCATGTGGCAAGATTGACAACTCCGTTTTTCTTTATAGCTGCTGTGATACCATTCTAAATAGGGTACTTGTTCAGGCAGTTCACCTGAAACCTGACCATCCGGCCCCAGTGAATGAGTAAATAAAGTATGGCAGGAAGCACAAAAAGAAGATTCCTGGATATGGCTGCTTTCAACCGGAACCGCCTGGGAAGAAGATTGCATGACTCGCCGTCGTCCTTTTTCTACTTCAAAGGGGCCATATACATTTCGTTCGCCTAAGGCGTTCTCCGTATCAACCGTAAAACCAGCGGTAAAGCTTTCTTTTGATCCTAATTTATCCGCTGTGATCTGGTGGCACATCGTACAGGATACCCCATCCAATGCCAGGTTGCCATTTTTACCGGTAAACTTTGTGAAAGGAAGATGGGCAAACACGCTTCCCTTTTTTTGGCATACTTTCGTCATATAACGTGCCATGGGCATGTGACATGATGCGCACTTGTCTTCAATGGCGTCTTTGGCGTCTGGGTGCTCAATGATCTCACGCCGGACAGCGGCTTGCCAGTATGGGTCCCGAGCTGCGTTTGCCATCATCGACCCGCGCCAGCTTGAACCAATTGAGACATTATCACCTTTATCATCTGTCAAGCCGTTATGACAAGCCAGACAGCGGTCAGAAGTAATGAATAAAGGGCCTGCCGGTTTATCCGCATAGAGGACATAAGGCTTCAATACCAATAAAATAATTAGACTACATGTAAAGAAAATATAATGTTTCATAAATTTACTCCTACCAGCCGTCGAAAAAGCCGCCATCGAACATATCCCATAATAAATACATACCATACACCGGATTGCGGGTATCCCTGTCGTTCAAAGGAATCTTAACTCCGACACCCAGCCGTACATGCTGGCGTCTGTTTAGGGCAATTTGAATTTGCGGTACAATATCCCAATCGGGTGACTCCCCTGTGTCTAAATTCTGGGCACCTAATATTTCCACCATCGGTGACCAATTACTGCCATAACGCCCCAGGGTAAAGGTTTTCCCGGTTGCCATTCTATAAAAGAGTTCATCCTGGACCTTTTCATCTTCGCAGGGAAATTTGAAACCGCCTTGAAACTGCAAAAAGAAATTTTCCGGCAGAAGTTGTCCATAGGCAATGTATGGTTCAAAAACGGTTGTTCCATGGCCAAATCCCTCATCTTCGTTCCCGGTTGGCAATATGACTTCTCCACCCAACGAAACGATAGATTTTGAGGAGAAATCATGGAAAAGTACATGTTTGACCCCCAGGGCTACATCGCCAATTTCAGAGGTCCATTCCTGGTGCCCACTGCCATTGGCAGATTCAATTTCATGCCAGCCAAACGGCACGGCAATTTCAACCTGGCTACGGGCTCCGATGCGTCGTTCGTAAATCAGCTTGTTACTGATTTTGTCCAAGCCGTCCGTGGTGACATTACTGCTGAAGACCAGTTCATCTTCCGGAAATGCTTTGGTGGTATATAACGCTTTGGGGAAATTAAGTTCGCCGACGGGCCACTCCGGACAATCCGCAATTTTTTTAATATGCGTCACTGTTTTTTCAAGTTGCTCTGTTGTTAACGCATCTCCAAAAGCGGGCATGATTTCTGAAAAGCCACGGGCCGGGCCTCCCTCCCGGGCGATCATTATCCAGTCAGCGGCAGGTTCTCGTGTAACAAAATTACAGTCCGTAAAATCGGGCAAAGGGACATCGAACCCAACCATCCCCGGGGAAGCGCCCCGGCCATTAGCCCCATGACATGAAGCGCATGAAATGGTATAAAGCTCGTGATTACTTTCAGGCAGAATACTGTGATCTGACGCGAAAGTGTATGTCCCTGTTAAGATAACTAATGCAACAATAGTATAAAATTTAGCGACTCGAATATTACTCATGGTATATCCTTATAATTTTACCTGAGATTTCCCAAATAAGACGCCCGCGTCAAAAGTATTGTTGAAGCCTCTTTTCCGCAAACCGACCTTCTCTTAAAGACTGATTTTAAGAACGAAAGGCGACTTTTGACGCGGGAGTCAAATAAACGTTCAAAAAAATAAATTGTTACTTACAATGATTATGATTATATCAAAAAGCTCATTTAAGGACAAAGAAGATTATATTTTCCTCGATTTTCCTGACAAAAATCTAAAAACCCGCCAGGGCGTCAAAGCTTTTGGTGCTTTATGTCCATAAGCTTCTATTTTACAATGCGTTATTACTTTTTAGTGTAGAGATTCAGCAGCGATTTTGAAATTGAACCATAAATAGAATCGATATTACGGGCTTGAGCAGATTGTTCCTAATAGCGAGGTCCAAAAATATATCAAAATCGACCTGATTAGCTTTTACGATATTTAATACTGACATTCACTATACTCCGAATATCTATCCATTATAAGACATTTTATCCATTTACAATAGATATTATAGAGGGATTGAGCTGAATATCAACAGAAAATTGTCTTAAAATGAGATATAAGCCCTCAAGCCCAGACAAGTGCATCATCCAGGGCAGAATCCAGGCCGGGATTTTTTATGAACTGAACATCCTGCTGGAGGGTCAAATAATCAGTGGGATCAGCACCGTAATTGCCCAAAAAATGCAGGTGAAAATGACTGTCCTCGGTAAGGCCCATCGCGATGCCGTTAGCGTCCATGATCAGGTCAATATTGGATAAATTCCGATACCCGGTCGTATGGCCGCCAGTCGTGTTATAAACACCTTCCATCGTCAAAACAAACTCAAAATCAATCCCCTTTTGAGACAAAGCAGTTCGCTGACCACCCCAGTCACCCATGAGCCATGGGGAGTCCTGGGCATAGGACATGGAGATTGTCAGCTGCATCAATAGACACGTCCATAGCTTTCCACGCATACCTGGAACCCCTCTCATTTCTCGGGCCCCTCTTCACATTGCCCCACCGACGGGCATTGATCTTTGACCGCACAGCCGGTCTTTCCAGAGGCACAGCCACAACGGGCCTTGCCCTTCAGTGAACGGCACAGCCATCGTCCGGCAACAGCAGCGCAGAGAAATACAATAATTGCAATGATAATTTCTTCCCACATATCTGTATACTCCTGTAATTTGAGGATTACGCCAAAAACACTTAGGACGCTGGCATCTTTATCAGTGGATGCCCAATCGTAAAAGGCTGCCTGCCTGATAGACAATGACTGTCAGAATGTATCCTATTAAAGTTAAGCCCCAGAATTGCGCCATGGCCCAGCCCCACGAGCCGCTTTCACGACGCACCACCGCCACGGTGGCCATACAGGGGGCCGCGATAAGGCAAAATAACGCCAGACAAAATCCTGTCAACGGCGTGTAGTTATCGGCCAGTTTGTCACGAAGCGCTTTAGATTCTTCATCCGCTTCACCCACAGAATAAACAATCCCCATCTGGGCAACAAACACTTCTTTAGCGGCAAACGCCCCTACCAGCGATGTGCCGATCTTCCAATCGAACCCCATGGGCTTCAGTACCGGCTCCATGACTTTGCCGATACGCCCCGTCATGGAATAACTTAGGGTGGCTTCCTGGACCTCATGCTTTGTTAAACCGTCAAGCTTCTCGGCGGGAATCTTTGGATAGCTGGTCAATGCCCACATAACAATGGATATCGCCAGAAGGATCGTACCGGCCTTTTTCAAGTAAAGCCAGACACGCTGCCAGACATGCGTAAAAATCGCCCTGGCAGTCGGCACACGATAAGGCGGCAGTTCCATAACAAATGGGGATGGCTCACCTTTGAAAACGGTTGCTCTCAATATTTTAGCGGATAAAACTGCGATTAAAATACCAATGATGTAGATGGCAAAGAGAACTTTTGCTGCATTATGCCTGGCAAAAAATGCCGGGATGATCAGCATATAGATCGGCAGACGGGCCCCACAGCTCATCAGGGGTAATACCAGCATTGTCGTGAGCCGGTCACGGCGATTATCCAGAATTCGCGTCCCCATGATCCCCGGGACCGAACAGCCAAAACCTGTGAGCATCGGAATGAAGCTTTTTCCATGGAGGCCGACCCACTTCATCATGCGGTCCATAAGGAACGCCGCACGAGCCATATAACCGGTATCTTCCAGCAGCGATATGGCTATAAACAGTAAAACGATATTGGGCAGAAATACCAATACCCCCCCTACCCCGCCAATAATACCATCGATGACCAGTGAATGCAAATGCACAGCCTTTCCTTCGGGCCAATAGAATTCTATCACACCGGCCAGATGACCGATACCCCCTTCGATCCAACCCATCGGTGCCTCACCGACGGTAAAGACCAGCCAGAATGTCAAATACATCAATATCCCAAATACCGGCAAACCCAGCACCCGGTTGGTTAAAACAGCATCGACTCTTGCGGAAAAATCCATTCTCGCCTCGGCGGTCTGCTGGACCATGGCCCGGCAGATTCCCCGGACATAACCATAACGCTGCTCGGCGATCAGCATTTCAGGTTCTTCTCCAAAGAGGCTTTGCAGCCGTTTACTGCTGTGGTCAACCTGTACTGAAATTTCATGGCGCACTTTCTCATCGTCAAAATAGATTAGAACCTCAGGGTCATTTTCCAGCAGCTTAACGGCCAGCCAATGCGGTGAAACTCTTTGCTGGATATCCTTGCCGCCATGGGCGGTGATCAAGCTGGTAATTTTTTCAAGTTCAGCGTCAATTTCACGGCCATAGTGTATCGGCGGCGCGTCAGCAGGTTCCTTTGGGCCAAGATTTTGAACACATTCAACGATCTCCCGGATTAGCCTTTTAGTGCCTTTATTCCTGGAGCCTATAGTTGAAACGATTGCCGCGCCTAATTCCTTCCCCAGCATTTGCCGGTCAACCTGCATCCCCTTTTGCTTCATCTCATCGGCCATATTCAAGGCCACCACCATCGGTACGCCTAATTCTTTCAACTGGGCGGTTAGAAAAAGATTCCGTTCCAGGTTGGACCCATCGATAACATTAACCACCACATCCGGGCGTTCGTTGATAATGTAATTACGCGCGACAGTCTCTTCAATTGAATAGGCGGTCAGGGAATAGGTGCCGGGCAGATCGATGACCTTCACTTCAATCCCGTCATGCTTGAACACACCTTCACGCATCTCAACGGTGACGCCGCTGTAGTTGCCGACATGCTGATTGGAACCGGTCAGATTATTGAAGATCGTCGTCTTTCCCGAATTAGGGTTACCCGCAAACGCAATGGTTATCGTTTTTTTTGATTGTTTATCCATACTTTTTACTCTGCTATTCTCACAATAATATCCCTTGCTTCAGCGTTTCGAAGACTTATATGATACCCTTTAATGATATACTCGGCAGGGTCCGCCAGCGGGGCCAGCTTGACCTTCTCGATGACCTCCCCTCGAATCAGCCCCATTTCCATCAGACGTTTCTTAAACGGACTGCCGCCTTCGATTCGCACGATCTCAGCTTTGGCACCGGGGGCTATACCACATAAACATAATTCACTGTTCATTTCAAATTTCTCTCTTTTAATCAATCCGGTCACGCTTATGGCGATGGCGGCGGCGATGACGCCCTGGAATAGCCGAGGGATCCTGCAAAATACGCATCACTTTTATCTTACTGGTCACAGAACGCTCGAGCATCAGCCGGCCTGTCCCGGCCATTATAATCATATTACCTCCCCCGCAATTACTGTTGAGGATTCGGATTTTCTGACCAGGGGCCAGGCCCATATCGCCAAGCCGTTTTTGCATTTGTTTATCGCCCACAAATCGAACCACTTGGACCGCTTCATCCTGCAAACATTCATCCAGGGAACGTATTTTCGATTCCTGGTCCAGGCATTCCCTGCAAACACCTTTGATATCCAGCCTGTGCATCAAAATGCTGAAATCCGCATGCCGGGCATTTTCGGTTTGCAGTAATTCAATTCGCGGGTCAAAAAATTCAACAATCGCCCCGCACTTGACGCAAAACAGGTGATCATGATGCGATTCCGGATGCAAATGTTCATAAACCACCTGATCATTAAAGTTCATCGCTCCTGCGATCTTATGCTCACAGAGCATCTGCATTGTCTTTTCAACGACCGCCATCGTCACATCCGGGCTCTTTTGACGTGCCGCTTTATAAATTTCTTTCAATGTCCGATGGCCTTCACAAGACATAAAGACATCGGCAATTTCTTCTCCGGCCTCACTAAGCGACAACCCGCTTTCATGCAACACTTCTTTCAATCGCTGCAAAATATCCTGGTCACGCTCTTTTGAAAGTTTCGGCAGTACCTCAATAGCAAGCTCATCACTGGATTCGTCTGGCAGTTCGGGGTCAGCAGATCCCTGGAATACCTGTGGATCGCTTACACATTCACTGCACCGGAGCCTGGTCTTACTATGGCCGCAGACAAAGCCCTGGTTCTCCTTCCAATCAATTTGCGTACCCGGGCACCGGTCCAGAAAATCCATATATTTCTTCATTCGGGTAAGAATTTCCTTATCGACCACATGCTCCATACGGCAGGCATTGGCCTCGGCAGTTTTCGGGGCAATCCCCAGCACACCGGTTAAAAAACCCCTAAGCTGCTCATGGCTGTGAGCGACATCCTTTGCAAGCGTTTCTCCTTTTCTGGTCAGTACAATCGGCTCGTAAGGGGCATATTTTATATACCCTTTGTCCGATAACTGCTTGAGTGCCCAGGACACGCTGCTTTTGGAGACCTGCAGCTCCTCAGAGATCTGATTGGCATGGGCCACACGCTTCTGGCGGCAGATTTGGTAAATCGCCTCCAGGTAATCTTCTAAACTTGAACTTAATGCTTTGTCTTTCATACACTTATCCTGTTTCTCACCCACAACCTCTATCCTTTATTGTTAGGCTACACTTATATTGTACGACGCGCCTAACTTTTGTCAACCATGTTTCTGATTAAATGCACAATATTTTAATTAATCCCCCTTTTTACACTGCTAAGCAACTATTATTGCGGCGTCTTTCCAGAAATATATTAATGATTTCCATAGAAAAAGCTGGCCTTCGCATCTAAATTTAATTTTTAAGACGCCGAAATAGGCATCAAAAAACCTTATGCCCCGGGCACCATTAATGGTATAATACCCACGAATAATAGATCAATCTCTTATAGATGAGGAACCAACAATGGCCAAAGCAAATGTCGACCCCGCCGAACTTCGCCGGTTTGCCCGCGAGCTGAAACGGTTCAATACGGACCTCGAATCCCTGACCAACGGACTCTACATGCGAATGCGGAACCTGGAGAAGACCTGGCAGGATCAGGAACAGCGTAAATTCTCTGAAGAGTTCGACCAGACGATCAAAACACTCGCCCGCTTCATGGACGCCTCCAACA
>JAIPFO010000061.1 GCA_021736565.1 Phycisphaerae bacterium
GCCAAACGTCCTGGCGATGCATGTTCTCAACAATAATATTACCAGCAGTGATACTTGTGTCGAAGCTGAATTGATCGCAGATTTCGTTAAAACAAGTACCGAAAGCAAGTGAATATCCCGCCACATGGGGATTTGATGAGGGAGAAAAAGGGGCCGGCATCTTTTGGGTACAAAAGAAGCCAGGCCCTTTTTCAGGGGGGGGCGGGGTGTTTTATACCCAACATCCAAGCCCGAATTGTCCAGTTATCGAATGTCCTATTTCGTGTCAGGTGCGTCAGGAAGCTGGAAAACAGGTCCAAATTCGTATTTTTTTGATTATTGTGGCTGAAATCGTTTCAATATGAGCCAAAAGGGTTGTTTTTTTGAGCCAGATTTGTTATTCTATATATAGATAATAGTCGCTCAGCGGCGTAGCGGAGCTAAGAAAGACAATGCGATAGGGGAATCCCGGTTAATTAAAAACGCGGGTATTTATCTACAGAAAGCGAAGAGATGAGAAAATTGATATCCATGGCGATGGCCGTCATCGCGCTGAGTGTAAGCTCTGTAAACGCAACCGTTCGTATCAACCCCATAGTTACCAGTGATTCATTTCCCGCTATCGACAATACCGGTACGCTTGCAATGGCGGTTAATTTTGGCGGAGAAACAACCGTACGAAACGGCATCCCATTTCAGAATCTAACCCACGGCAACAAACAGCATCCAACGGCCACATTTAACGCCATCACCATTTCGCTTTTATCTGGCGACAACGAAGGCTGCAACCAGGCCTTTCTGGGCGATGAATTGTGGCATACCTCCTCTTATACCGACAGAGGCGGGGATTTTATCCTACATATTACCGGACTTGATAAAACCCGCAAATACCGGGTCCAGTATTTGCACGGTGAACCCCGAGAGAATTCCTGGGCAAAATACATTGACGGTCCCATAACAATGCAAGATGCATTTTCTCATTCGGTTTCTGAGACGATTACATTCGGTAATGGCTACCTTGAGAATGTACTTGTTACTTTTGAAGCTTCAGGTTCGGATGCACTGACTTTGACACTCGCAGGCGGTTATGGCGTTTTTCCCGGCGCAGCGGGTCTGGCTATTCATGACATTGGCCCGGACGATGTTGCCCCGGAAGCCAGAGATCTTACCACCCAGGAAACTCTCGCTGTAACGGACATTCCGATGACCTACCGGATCACTTTCAGTGAGGAGATGACTGCCCCGGTGACCGGGATTTTCAGTAATGCCGGCACGGCCCTGATTGACATTGATTCAGTTACCGTACAGGAGCCGGCAAACTGCTACGACGTTACAATCACCCCAAGAACTCCCGGCACCCTTTATTTGCGACTTGCGGCAGGGATGATAATCATGGACCTGGCAGGGAACGCTGCCACCCTTGATAATGACCTGATCTCTAATAAAGGTTTTGTGGTTTTACGTCCTCATGCGGCATTTACAACCGCCTCGGGCGATTGGAGTGTAAATAACAACTGGACCCCTGACCTACCGGCGGGCGTCGATTCAGCCACTATAAGCGATGGCCATTCCATGGTCGTAACACAGGCTGTCCCGGCCTATAGTGCCGGCTTGATCCTGACCCCCGGTTCGTCACTGTCATTAGAAAATGTCCCCGGCGTTGAAAATGCCCTGTCAGAGTCTGTCGTGATGGATGACGGTTGTTATATTGGAATGGATTGCGGCTTCACCGTGACCGTTCCGTCGCTTATCATGGCCGGTAGCGGCGAAATCGAAATGAGTACCCGTTCTGAAGGACATGACACAACTCGTCAATTCGGTTCGATTGAAGGTGCCGGCACTCTGACCATCGAAGGCAATAACAAAAACTACATTGATTTTAACGCGATGAACTCTCACTGGAGCGGCGGTTTAGTTGCTAACGCCGCTGACCGGTATATTATCCGCGCTAATAAAATTGGCTGCTTTGGCACCGGCGACATAACGGTCAATCCTCGCCCGGATGAAAGAAGTGCCACCATCCGCCTTGGCGCTCACGACGTATTCGACCCAAGGGCGACTCTTTCGCTCGCCGGGATCGGTTCTGCCGACTGGAACTATGAATCCGGCGTCCTTATCGATATGCAGGGGTATAACTCCTGGGTAAACAAACTGTACATCTACGGCACTCCAATATCTCCGGGAGTATATACCGGCACCGATGCCAGCTGGATCACAGGGGCCGGTTACTTGACCGTTCTTGGCGATCCTGAGGCCGGCTCGAATGACACGGCAGGCTCTTCGGTGATCACGCCGCTCGAGACGGACCTGGTCTCGTCGTTTGCAGCGTTGAAGTATCATGTCTTAGGATATACGATATTGACTGACCCCGAGATTGCTGCTCATAAAGCGACGATTGATGTCAACAAATCGCTTTACTCTACAAGTCCATTTGTAATGAAGGCTGCTTTCAATTTTGTTGAAACTTATGAGACAGCGATTGGGCCCCTGTGGACTTCCGAAAGCCCGATACCGTACAACTTTGATCGTGTAAACGAACCTGACCATAGCATTGACTGGATCGCGTTTAATGTCATGCAGGATCTTATAGATCATGTCTACACTGTCGAGGTTATCGCCAGGTGCGAATCATATCTGGCCGGGAAATTATTTTTGACCTCCGCCCGTCACCCGGGCGCCGTCGATCCGCCTGCGGACCCTGAAGTGACCCATACGGCCACGATCAATGCAAGCTACCCTGATACCCTGGGCTGGGATGACAGTGATTTCGCAAGAAAGCCAACCGGCACATATGTTGCGCCCGGTTCTATCGTAACGGTTAGGGTTCCTGAAGCCCTGGTTGGGAAGGGATACCTGATTCGCATCGGTTGCCATTCGTGGGACCTGTCAGGGCTTAATACGGTCAAACGTATGGACCGCATGAGCATAACCTACCCGATCAATTCGACAGTGACAAAGGTCGGCAATCCTCTTGGCGGCGGTATCTATATCGAAGTGCCTATCGAAGCAAGCGAAGGATTGCAGGATATTGTTATCACCGGGGCTGTTCGTTCTCCCCTCTTTTCGCACAATACGATCACAGGTCAAATTACAAGCCTTAGCGACTGGCAGAATACCGAACGTCACCACCCGGGCCCATGGGCAGATTTCATAACTGAAAAATACCAATGCAATGTTCCTACGGACTGGATCTATAATAAGATGGACCCCTGGACACCGATGAAGGATTGGAATAAAGCAATGAAAGCGGCAGATTACCTGATGGGGCTGCCTTATGAGCGCGGCCGAGAATCTTATTATGCCGTGGTTGACGTTATTATGCGAGGGACGGCATTTCACCCCGGATATCCCACCGGCAATGACGTTTATCATCCTGAGACGGATTACGGTGGCGATCACAGCCATTACCTCGTAAGCGGTCCTGAGCTTATTATAACAAGTGGGACCGGTCATGGCGATTTTGCTTTCCACGAAAAAGGACACGGGTATTTTTTCGATAAGTTTGACGGTGAGATCGAGTCGGCGGTTAACCTGATCGACCCGGCGGTATGGCACCTTGCATTCGGGCATGATCTGGATGCCGCATTCAGTATGAATCCTAATAATACTCGTCCGATGTTGGATGAAACGGCCATTTCCTGGATGTTTTGTGTGAATTTTGTAGCGGGCAATGAGATGGCCAGTTGGGAAAAGAAGTATTATCCGAAAGGGCATGCCAAGTTTGTTCATATCGCAAAATTATTCGGCTGGGACAAGCTGCACGATTTCTACCGTCAACTGAACCTTGATGGCATATATAAATATAATCCGTGTCCCGGTGGTGATGATGAGCGAATATTGAGACTTGCTATTGCCACGGGTGTTGACATCCGGCCACTATTGCATTTCTGGGGGATCCATCCAGACCCCGAATGGGAACGGGCAAGCGAATTGGAAGGATTTCCGCAATCGAGGGAGATCTACAATGACCTGGTGAAATTCAGGTCTTTGATACCGCAAGACAGGGCGGCTTTTCAGGCTTTTGCGCAGACCTGGTGGGGCTATCCGCCAAGTCCGAATGGGTTCTCAACGGAAAGAAGTCATGCCGACTATTGGGATACTTATGATGAAAATGACCGTTTGGCGATAACCGCGATCGTGGATTCAATAATTGACCAGTACTTCCCGGATGGTGACCCAGGACTCGAATGGATCGTTCCTGAACCCAACCCAATGACCTGGGAATTGCCCCCCGCCGCACCGTCAGAAGGCCAGGGTGACCGCCTGACAGAAATCGTCATGACGGCCACCACCGCAACCGACGATAGTGGCGTAGAGTATTACTTTGAGGAACTCAGCGGTAACCCCGGCGGCGATGACAGCGGCTGGCAGGACAGTCCTTACTATAAGGATACAGGATTGACACCCGGTTTGCCTTACATTTACAGGGTTATTGTAAGAGATAAAAGCAGCAGCCAGAATGAAACAGAACCGTCAATAGCGGTCCCATTCACTGCCGGCCTTGAATGTTCTACCTGCGGAGACCTTAACGGTTCAGGCGGTCTTACAGACCTTGCTGATTTTGCTGTCATGTCAAGGTGCTGGGGTGAAGACCCGGCGTTCCTTCCAGAATGCCTCTCGGCGAACCTTGTTGAATTCGGCAAGAGCACAATCGACCTGCTTGATTTAATGGCGCTTGCAGAACTGTATTTGACCACGTCACAGTTTTACCCGCCCAACTGCATGACCTCTGTCACGGACCCGTATTCGCCGGTCCCTGAAGTGCTGAGCTTTACTGTGGCCCCTTATGCGACGGGCAATAGTTCGGCCGCGATGGTCGCAGAACCCGCCACCGACCCCAGCGGTGTCGAATATTACTTTAGATGCGATCTGGGCGGCGGGCATGACAGCGGCTGGCAGGACAGTAACTCTTATGAGGATACCGGCTTAACCCCTGGGCAAACATACGCCTATACTGTTATCGCACGCGATAAGAGCGTCAATCAGAATGTTACAAGTGAATCTGCCAAGGGCTATGTCACACTTGCTTTCAACGGGATATCTATCCAGAACTCTGAATCGCCACTTATACTTGACAACTCCGGTACATTTGAACTGGCACTAAACTTATCGTACGATGGAACTGAGATCACCCAGGATGGTATAACATTTATAAGCGTCAATCACGCGGACAACGCGGTTAGCCCCGTTTTCGGGTCATCTGCCAATGGCATCACTATTTCAGGTGATTGTCCTACCGGCGGTTTTAGCAAGAGTACACTCGGCAGTAACACCCTCTGGCACACAGACACCTTTACTCCATCACAAGGTGGTTTTTCAATCAATATAACCGGCCTGAATCCAGTCAAAAAATACAGGCTCCAGATCCTTAACGGCGAACCTCGCGAAAATACTTTATATAACAATGGTGCGATTATGGTAACTGACAGTTCAGGCAACGTCATGACCAACAACCTGTCTTTCGGCCACACCGCCGGCGGCTATGCCCTCACGGCCATCCACATCAAAAGCACAACTTCAGCGTCTTACTACATACCAAGAGCCGACCGCGGGCCGTCATTTGCAGGAATCGTCATTCATTCTGAGAATTAAAACATTTAAAACATTGAGAATATTTTGAACCGATATTACAGGGGGGGGGCAGGTTTGGAGGAAACATTTGGATAGGTGTATGTGATTGTTTTTTTGCATGATAACTGCCTTCGCTGGCATGCAACGATCAATTTTATTTTCAGATGAGAGTCGTCGATTCGGGTGGCGATTCCTTTTATGGTTGCTTTTTTGATATTGAGAGGGGCAGCGTCCAGTGTGAAGGTGTGTTGGTTATCTGTGGTGGTATTGGTGTTCAGGGCAGGGTAGTTTTGTTTTACCCAGGCCATGGCGCTGAGTTGCAGGTTGTTCAGGTTTGCGTCGAGGGCCATTTTCTGGCTCTGGCTGCCTATATGGTTGGATGATTTTGTCATTAGCAGCATCATTAGGCCTGCCATGACGAGCAGGATCATTACCGCTATAAAAATGATGCCTCTGTTATTTGGCCTGGGGGTATTATTTGGTCGTTTCATGGGTGATCTCGTTATTTTTCAGGAATATTCCGGGAGTGTTCAAGAAGAACAGGCGGGCGGTTTTCCAGCTGTTATGGTTTACGCCCTGGAATTTATATTCGATACGGCTGGTGATTGTCACGGCATAGGGTGTGTTGTTTTCGGTGAGGAAGTTGGTGGTGATATGGCCGTCGGGGATGTCCCAGGTGTGGGTTATTTCACCGGGGAAGGTCTCTTCGATAGGCGGTTGGACAGGTTCGATTTTAGGAGGCTGGATGGGTTGTTGATTGTCTGAGGGGGCGATAATGTGGGTGTTGGGATCGTTTTGCGAGAGGGTATTGGGATCGGCCAGAGGCAGCATGTTTGGATCGGTATGATTGTACATATTGGGATCGGATTGAATGTGCGTGTTTGGATCGGTATGGATAGGGGTATTTGGTTCTGGTCTTGCCTGGGAGGCGAGTGAACCTGGGAGACTCAATACGAAAGGGATTCTGTCCCGCCCTGTCGCGGGGATGGTGAATGGTTTTAGTGTTATTGGGGTATCGGGGGGTTCGTTTGGGTCAATATTTATATGGGGTAAATTAGGGTCAGGGGTTACAGTGACAGAGGGGATGGCAAGTTGGGGGAGAAGATTGGGGTCGGCAAACGTGTTGGGATCGTAGGTGATTTTTTTGGGTTTGATGAGTGAATAGTTGATTTCGATTTGGATTGGGTCGTCTGATGGTTTGTGGGTGCCTGGGGATGTGCCCTGGGGGGTTATGATGCGTCGGATGATTTTGTTGTTGGCGAACTGGTAGAAGGCGGTTCCTTCGGGTAGTTGGATCAGGAGTGCGTTTTCGTTTGAATTGATATTTTCCAGCGATAATGGCAGCGATTGGCCGCGATCCATATCTTTGGCGACTTGATTGAAGGCCAGCTGGATATTATTTTGAGTGTCCACCACGCGAATATTGCGGGGGATGTTGCTCGCCAGCGTTTGGAAGAAGCGGGCCATGGGCACAGAGATGATTGCGAGTATGCCTATAATCACAATTAATTCTATAAGTGTATATCCTTTTCGCATAATTTTACCAACTATAGAGTATTGTCCGTTGTATTTATTTGTGGCGGGGAAACGTCTTGTTCGGGGGTTTGTGCCTGGTTCGTTGTTTTGGGGTAATACCGGCTTTGGGTGACTGCGACATCTTTGCCCATGCTGGTGGTGCATTTGGCGGTGACGGATATATGCTGGAGGCCTTGCCACTGGCTGGTGCCGGGGGATTTTTCAATGGTGATTTTTATTTTGGGCCATAATTCTTTGATCTGCTGATCGGTTAATGGTTCGCCATAGGATAAAAGACTGTCGAGTTGTGCCTGGCCGGCCGCCATGCACTGCTGTTGGGCATGATGGTAATAATTGATCCCTTTGAAAGTTCTCATCGAGAGGTACACGCCACTGGTCAGTATGGCCAGAGCTGCCAGGCTGATGGTGATCTCAACCATCATTGTGCCGCGACGATGTTTGACGCGACCCTCATATTTATTATTATTTTTAATATTCATGATCATCACTCCTTAGGGCATCATATCGGCCATGAGATGTTCCAACAGCGACACCATCGGTGTAAAGAAGGCATAGACGATAAAGCCGACGATTGCGCCCATAAATATTATGAGTATGGGCCACAGAATTTGCCGGGCGATATTTACAAAATAGTTGTTGTTTGCCCGATAGAATTCTTCCAGGCTTCCCAGTGCCCGGGGCACATTCTCTTGATGGACATGGCTGTCCATCGCCCAGGCTATGGGGCGTCCCAAGTCGTTTTTTTTGGCCGAAAGGACGACATCATCGCCCCGTTCCACCTGTTTGAGCCACCGGTGCAACCGTTTTTTAAAGTAAATGTTTACATCTAATCCTGTGGTATTAAAGATTGCGTTGTTGACCGTGCAGCCGGCGGAAAGTGACAGTCGCAGCATGGAGGTGACCTGTGCTAATGCGTTGTTTTTTTCAAACCACTTGAGTATCGGTAAATTCCATTTTAGCATATCGCCAAACTTACTGAGCATGCGAGGGGAGTTTGCCCTGCGAGGCCTGAACCGGGTATAAATGCACAGTGGGATGATTATGCCATTTATGAAAAGAAATAAAGGCAGCATCCATATATAACCGGCTTGTGCGATTTTCATTAAGAATTGAGTGGCCGGCGGCAGTTTCGCTCCTAAATCAGCAAAAATCGCTTCAAATTTTGGCACAATAAAAACCATGACTCCCATGACGATGGTCAGCATAACAGAAAGCAGGATAATGATGTAGATCGGATTAAATGTTTTGAACCTTCTGGCATCATTTGCCTTTTCAAACATATCATTTTCAATTGTTTTAATTGCCAGGGGAAGCTGGTTAGCCCGTTCGGCCATTTCGATGATCCCCAGGGCATTGCCCGGACAACGGGGGTAGCCTCGTCGAATTGCGTCGCTAAGTGAAAAGCCAAAAGTCAGCCATTGAGATATACGAATCAAAATGACCGAACGTTTATCGTGTCGCCCAGCGGCTGCGGATTCCAATGCGGTTGCGAGCGGGAGGTTCTGCCGCATGCATGAGCCGAGCAGGGAAAATATTTCCAGGGCCAGATTATCCTGGGCGATGACATGATATCTGATAATGACCGCTGCCATGGCTATCCAGAAAAGCAGGCCATATACGGCAAGAAATGGCATAACGACAAAAGAAGATATGGCCAGTCCAAAGAAAAGAATAGTTCCAAGAATCCATCGGGCCAGGGTTTGTGGCCAGAATGGCTGGTCATGTTTGGGGGTTCTTAACGAGACAGTTAATAATACCGCCAGGAAAATCGATGAAAAAAGAAATGCCATGCCTTCTTCGCCTTGTTCTGCTGATATGCCAGCCAGCGTCGCTGATATTATTGGTGACAAGACCATGGCCAGTAATGGCTGATAAATTGCCAAAACAATAAATCCTGAAAGAATTATAATTAATAACATGATCCAGATCATAATATTTCCATTGTATAGCAGGGTTGACTATCACCCGCCCAAATCGCCCAGCAGTTGGACCATGGGCATAAACATTGCTGTTATTGTTATGCAGATAAACCCTCCGACTAAAAACAATAATAACGGTGACAAGATTCCGGATAATCGTCCTTGCCACGCACGGGCTTGCAATTCATACATATTGCTGAGGCTGTAAAGGTTGTCTTGCAATTCGTTGCGTTGGGCGCCGTTGTGCATGGAATAAGTGAATAACCGGGGAATCGTCGAGCAAAACTGCCCGGCCTCCAGTAAGGACTCGCCGGATTCAACCTGTTGACTGACGAGATCACTTTCCTGTTTGATTTTTTCATTCCCAATCGACTCGGCACTTAACCGAAGTGATTCTGGAATGTCGCATCCGCTGCTGATCAGCAGGGCAATAGAGTCTGCCAACCGGCTCAACATGCTGTAATGGTAGATACGGCCAATGACGGGGATTTTCATGTATATAGTTTCGACGAACACCCGGCCGCCTTTTGTGCGTACAAGACATGTCTTTAAAACGATCAGGGACGCAATTATGATACCTGTAAACGTCCAGAATGGAATGATATGATCCGTAATAGACAAAATGAACCTCGTGATATCAGGCAAGGTTGAACCCAAATCATCGAAAATATTACGAAATTCCGGAGTCACAAAAATGAACAGCCCTGTGCTAATAGCTATCGTCATCAAGAGAATAAATACAGGATAGCAGATCGCGTCCAATAAAATCTTTCGGGTCAGGAGTCCCATTTCCAGATGGCGGTTAAGGCTCAGGAGCATTTCACTGAGCTTACCGGTTTTGACACCGGCCTTGACGATTCGGCCATAGAGGACGGGGAAATGTTTGCTGTGCTTTTCAAAGGCCGCATCAATCTCCATGCCCGATTCCAGGTCGTCAGCCACATTCTTAATGAGCCTCCGCATTGCCGGGGTGCCGGCATCATCAGCCAGTTCACGCAAACCCCGCTCCAGCGGTATCCCGGCATTGGCCAGTGATGCCAGTTGCTGGTTGAACAGGGCAAACTCATTACGGCCAACCATCGACTTTATCGTCTTTTTACTGGCCAGGTTAATTGACCCAACAGTCAGCTTCATTTCGGTGAGCTGCTCTTTTACCTGGTCAACTGACCCGGCCTCCAGTGTGCCGGCCATCTTCCGGCCGCCCTGGGTTAAGGCTTCGTATTCAAATATTGCCATCGCATTATTCCTTTTTGTTTCCTGATACATGCCGGGTTAAACAAGGTTAACTTCGCTGACCGTTGTCAATCCCTTTCGCACCAATTGCATACCGCTTTGGGCCATGTTGATATGTCCACGATTTTTCAGGATGGTTTCCAATCGCTCCATATCGGCCTTGGCAAGAATGGCCTGACGTAACTCACCGTCCAGTTCAACCATCTCGGCGATCAGTACCCGGCCTTTGTACCCGGTATTGAAACACATATCGCAGCCGACCGGTTCAAACGTCCCATCATTTGTGATCTGTTTTTTGCAGTGTTCACATAATCGTCTCAGCAACCTCTGATTCAAAACAGCGGTAATGCTGGAGGTGATCTGATAAGGCTCAATGCCCATTTCCAACAAGCGGATCAGGCCTCCGGCTGGGGTGCCGCTGTGCATGGTACTCATGAGCAGATGGCCGGTGAGGCCTGCTTCGATGACGATTCGGGCGGTTTCAGCGTCCCGGATTTCACCGATCATCAAAACTTCCGGATCCTGGCGTAAGAGGGATCGCAATGCTGTTGGGAAGGTCATTTGGCCGTTAGCACTGACCTGGACCTGGGTGACGCCATCAATATGCCGTTCGACCGGGTCTTCCAGGGCTACAATGCTTTTGCCGGGAGCGGTTGTCAGGATATGTCGTAATAGTGCCGCCAGGGTGGTCGTTTTGCCGCTGCCGGCTGGTCCGGTGAGTAGTAAAACCCCCTGGTTGCGCCCGGCGATTTGCTGCATGGTTGAAAGTGCGTAATCAGAAAAGCCGAGACTTTCGAGGTTGTCGAGTTCTTTTTGTGCGTAAAATAATCGTACGACCGCTCGCTGGCCGTGTATGGTGGGGAATATGGACAGCCGCTGGTCGATCACTTCACCGTAAACCTCACCGGTGAGCTCTATTCGGCCCTCCTGGGGAATATCATTGCGATAAGTCAGCAATCCGCCAAGTACCTTCAACCGGGCAACAATGTTTTCACCAATCGCACCGGGCAACGTTTCAATCGCATTTAGAACGCCGTCCAATCGGAATTTTACCAGCATTTCTGATCGCCCCGGTTCAAAATGAACATCACTGGCACCCGCGGCAATCGCCTGTCGAAGTATATCATCAACCAGTGATACCACGTCAAATTCTGGTTTTTTTTGTTTTGAATTTTCTTTCATTTTATGGCCCTGACAGGATGATTTCATCACAGAGAGTAGTCGTTTAAGTGAAATTGAGCGCAAAGCAAGTGCGTTGATTTTGTGATTTTCTCAGACGCTACGACCGGACTGTTGGGTTTCTGGTCCCTGCCGGGCTATGTGTAGAGGTTATCGGTAAAGGTTGAATCATCGCCCAGGTGTTTATCATACTGAGTCATGACAATATTCTGGCCTTTGGTCTGCACTTTATCGAAGGTTGAATAGACTCCGATTTTCATAAGGAATAAAATGGTAACACAGGCCGCTGCGTTAACAATCGCCTGTGAGTAGGTACGAATGCAATTCAGAGGGTTGTTTTTTGGTTTGGCATGTTTTAATTCGTTTGCTTTGGGCACATCACGCAAATTACGTTTGAGGTATTTAATCGCCTGTTGATTGGCATTGGACATGAGGTTGATATCGTGCGGCTGAGATTTCATCAGGGACAGTCCCAGGGAAATTCGTGCATACCCGCTCATTCGTTTTTGGCATCGTGGGCATTGTGCAATATGGCCGATGAGCCATCCTGATTTCCCTTGAGGGGGATGATCGACGGATTCCGATAGCCATTCCCGCGTCTGGCGACATTTATTTTTTTGTGGTTTAAAATACATTTTTATTTCTCGTCATTCATTGCTTTTATTCATCACCAACGCCAGCATTTTGATCGCCCGACACCTTAATACTCGGGCGGAACGCGGCGATATTCCCAGTGTTTTTCCTACCTCTTTATAGGGCATCTCACCAAGGTCGCGTAAGACAACCACTGAGCGGAGATGATCAGGCAACCGGGCAATCTGGCTTCGTAATTCCCGTTGAAGCTCCTGGGTGTCCAGGTCACCCGCATTGTCAATATATTGCCCACTCCGATTCGCATGATTGGCAATATCCTCATGTACCCTGTCACGAACCATCCTACGGCGTATCATCGAAATGGCGGTATTGCTGGCGGTACGAAACAGATATGCCTTCAATTTTTCAGGCTTTCGGCCATCACAACAGTATGACAGTTTCAAAAAAGTGTCCTGATACGCGTCACAGACATCCTGTTCGTTCCCCAAAATTCGCCATAACATGGCTATCAAAGGCGCACCATGACGGGTCATGGCGGTCAGGATCCATTGCTGGTCCTCCACAACTGAGGTGGCGTCCGGCAGACACCACCGGCCAATATGGCATAAGGCAGAAGGTTTGGCTTTAGCGTAACTCATTTAATAATAAAGAATTAAGATTTCGGCGTCAAAAGTCATTTTTCGGCTTTAAAATTGTCCTTGGTATGATGCTCAAAACGGGCTTGAAAAAAACTTATGCCCGAGGCGTCCATTTATCGTGCTATTCTCCAGAGGTTTCACTCCTGTAGTACTAATAACCCGTTCATGTCTATAATAAAGACGCATCGTCAAGCACTATGTTAACATAAATTTCCCCAAAAAGGAAAAAATGGTGTCAGTGCT
>JAIPFO010000062.1 GCA_021736565.1 Phycisphaerae bacterium
GAGAGGGGAAGTTGAAGCGATCGTAGGCGGGCAGAAGACTTTGCCCGAAATAGAGCCACTTACGTTTGAAGGTATTGTCCAGGTCGATGAAACGGATGAGGAAGGAAAATTGACAGATCGCTGAATATCCAAGACGGCATGGGCCCCTTAGCATGAAGCGGGAAGAGATCGGTTGGTTGTACTTATTTCTATTTTTGGCTATTGAGGCCGGTTCGCCAGGCGTTGAGTTTCTGTTGGAAGTCTATGGCGGCATGGGCCGGGGAGGTTGAGGGCAGGGTTTGAAGATGGAGGATCTGGGTCTGGCGGGGTAATGTCTTTAGGGCGTATCGGGTGAACAGTTTATGGGCTTTCTGGCCATTGAAGAAAACGGCCTTGATCTGCGGGTGGAGGTTGAAGAATCTGGCAAAGTCGTTGACTTTTTCATTTTTTATATTGCTGTCCAGGCTGCCGGTGCGATGGCATGAGGCCAGGACGTCCCATAACGCGATTTTGGCGGCCGTGATATGCTGGCAGCGTTTTGGGTAGGGTTCGGTTGGGGCGAATTGTAATAATTGGCTCATGATCGGCCAGAACGCATTATGCGGCCAGGCATAATATTGCCGCATCTGAAGCGAGCGTTCGCCGGGCATGGAGCCCAGAATGAGTATTCTGGCGTCCGGGCTGGCGACGGGTTTGAAGCTTTTGAGCATGGTATGGGGCCTTGATGGTGCCGAAGGGTGATACATGCGTGTGATATAAGACGGCGGCGTCAAAACGAATGACTTTGCTTATTATCCTTGTATTTGTAAACTATCGTTGTCAATATGCAAGGATAAATTACCAGCGTTCGCTGGACCTCATCTGGCAGAGCCCACTTTAACAGGTTTACCTAAACTTCTTATTGTGCCTGAAAATACAAATTCCTATACACTAATTTTAACCAGCGTTCGCTGGACCTCATCTGGCAGAGCCCATTGCGAAAGACCACCTAAACTGCCTATTCTGCCTAAAATCACAAATTTCTGTACTATTAGTTTGATTCCTGGCGATGATTATCGTTGGTGGCCGGGGTGAGGGGTGATTTTTTCTGTTTGCGGTGACTCGGGGCGAAAAGTTTTGTAAGTCAATGTATGGTAATGAGTTATCGTGATTTTGTGGGTCGATTGTGTTTTGTTGGGAATGGGGACTTAAAATACCAGCTTGCGCTGGACCTCATCTGGCAGAGCCCGTTTTGAAGGCTACCTGATCGGCTTATTCTGCCTAAAATTACAAATTCCTATACAATTAAAATAGGGTGGAATTGTGTGGAATTATCTGGTAAACTGTTGTGCTTGAATGAGTTATTGGACTTGTTGGGGAAGTTTACAACTATAGATTTAAGATGGGACCGTTTGAATTGAAAGAGCGAAAAAAACAACATTACCGTCCGATGGATGTCTCAGGGCTGAGTACGTTTTCTATGGGGACGCGTCAGCATAAGGTGGATAAGGCGGCGGTGGCGAAATTGCCGGAAAAGGGCGTCTCGGCGGCGGCGTTTCTTGACAGTCTGCCTGATTTTCTGGGTGCCCGGCAGCTGCGGCAACTGGCGCGGGTGATCGTTGAAGCGTATAAGAATGGCCGTCCTGTGTTTTTTGCGATGGGGGCCCATGTTATTAAAGTGGGCTGCTCGCCGATCATCATCGATTTGATGGAGCGGGGAATCCTTAGCGGGTTTGCGATGAACGGGGCCGGCGGGATCCATGATTTTGAGATCGCCTGGGCGGGGCAGACGAGTGAAGATGTGGGTGCGAATCTGCATGAGGGGCGGTTTGGGATGACCACCGAGGCCCCTGATTACCTGGCCCGGGCGGCTAAACGCGGCCGTGAAGAGGGCATTGGCCTGGCGGCCGCTTTGGGTGAAATTATTAACGAGGAAGAACTGCCGCATCGCGAGATGAGTTTGATGGCGGCGGCGGACCGATTGGGTAAGCTGGCGGCGATGCATGTGGCGGTGGGGACTGATACGGTTCACATGCATGAGGCGGCCGATGGGTGTGATATCGGGCAGGCGTCGCTGATCGATTTTCGGCGGGTGTGCAGTGCGGTGGCGGATTTAGGCGATGGCGGGGTGTGGGTGAATGTTGGCTCAGCGGTGGTACTGCCGGAAGTATTTTTAAAGGCCGTTTCGGTGGCGCGGAACCTGGGCGCGGACCTGGATGAGATGTACACCGCCAACCTGGATATGATGCGGCATTACCGGGTGGGGCAGAATGTGTTGAGCCGCCCGGTGAAAGACGGCCACAGCTTCCAGGTCATCGGCCATCACGAAATAACACTGCCGCTGTTGCGAATGATGATTTTGGAGGGGGTATAAGGTATTTGCTTATGTATGAACGTATGATGGAAATAATGAAGGGGGTGGGAACGCCTAAGGTGTTGGTTGTCGGCGACTTTATGCTGGACCACTACCTGTTCGGCAATATCGACCGGATCAGCCCGGAAGCCCCCGTTGTGGTGATGAATGTGACTGAACGGCAGGAGCAGCCCGGGGGTGCCGGCTCGGTGGTTGCAGACCTGGCGGCTTTGGAGGTGGCGGTGGCGTGCATGGGCGTGGTGGGCGATGACGCCAACGGCCGAAAGTTATGCGATATGCTCGCCGAGATGGCGGGTGTGAATATTGATGGGCTGGTGAGTGATTCGGCTCGGCCGACAACCTCGAAACAGCGAATCGTCGGCCTGGCCCAGCATCGGCATCGTCAGCAGCTCATGCGGATCGACGAGGAGGATACAGGGGATATCAGCGAGGCCACGCAGGAGGAATTGCGGAAACGACTGGATAAGCTGGTTGCCTGGTGCGATGTGGTCTGTCTGGAAGATTATGACAAGGGGGTGCTGTGCCATTCGTTTGCCCAGCAGGTGATCGCGGCGGCGGGTGCGGCGGGTAAGAAGGTGATCGTCGATCCGGCGCGGCTTAGCGATTATTCACGCTATGCCGGGGCGTGGCTGGTCAAGCCGAACCGTCGTGAGGTCGGCATCGCTACCGGCATAGAAATTAATGGCAACGAGAACTGGCATGAGGCGGTCGGCCAATTGGCCCGGGATTATGATATCGCCAACCTGGTGGTCACCCTGGATAAATCGGGCGCATACCTGTACCAGCGGGATAGTGACAAAGGGGAGCTGATCCCCACACGGCCGCGGAGTGTTTATGATGTGACCGGGGCGGGTGATATGGTTTTGGCAGCGTTGGGAACGTTGATCGGGGCACACTATGACAATATCGAAAAGCCCACGCTCGAAGAGGTGGTGCGGCTGGCCAATGTGGCCGGTGGGCTGGAGGTGGAAAAATTCGGCTGCGTGGGGATAACCCGTGGTGAGATCATCGCCGAGCTGAGCCGTGAACGACGGGACCAGCGGGGGAAGATCTATACGCTGGCATTGCTCTTACAGGAATTGGAATGGCAGCGGGATAAGACCATCGTGTTTACCAACGGCTGTTACGACCTGCTGCATCCGGGGCATATCGAGCTGTTGAACTTTGCCAAGAAGCAGGGCGACATTCTGATCGTGGCGATCAATAGTGACCGTTCGGTAAGAGAACTCAAAGGCGAATCCCGTCCGATCTTAAAAGAGCAGGACCGCATGGCCCTGGTTTCGGCGTTGGAGATGGTGGACTATGTGGTGCTGTTTGACGAAGAGACGCCCAAGGCGATCATTGAGCAGGTCAGCCCGAATGTGCTGATCAAGGGCAGTGACTGGACCGGTGCGGTCGTTGGCCAGGGGTGGGTTGAGAGCCATGGCGGCAAGGTGGTGTTGATGCCGCTGGTGGCGGGACGCAGCACGACCGGGATCATCGATAAGGTGCTGGCCAGTTATGGCGAAAAGTGAGAAACTCAGCGTTCACCTGCTTGCGATGCTCAGGCTATATTTTATTAGTAGAAGCCGCTGCAGGCGAGGTCTTCGTTTTTAGTTCTTTTTCTTAACTTATAACAATGGCAGAGAGTATGACAAAAAAACGAGCTGTATTTTTAGATCGCGACGGAACGCTGATAGAGCATTTTGATTACCTCACCGAGGTTAATCAGGTGGCCTTGATGGCCAAGGCCGCCGGGGCGCTGAAATATTTGAAGGGCCATGGGTTTGTACTGGTGATGATCAGCAACCAGTCGGGGGTGGCCCGGGGGCTGCTGAGCGAGGAGAAGCTCCGGGTCATTAATGATCATCTGCATACACTGCTGATCAAGCAGGGGGCGTACCTGGATGGGATGTATTACTGTCCCTATCATCCGGATGGGAAGGTGGCCAAGTATCGAACTGAAAGTGAGTTGCGCAAGCCCAGGCCGGGGATGCTGCTCCAGGCGTCAGAGGACCTGGAGATCGACCTGTCGCAAAGCTGGATGATCGGGGATGATGACCGGGATATTATGGCAGGCCGCGCCGCGGGGTGCCGGACGATCATGCTGAAGGCGCAGGGCTCGCCCCTGGTGCGTAAAGGGGAGGTGGTTGCAGATCACAAGGCGAAGGACCTTCAGGAAGCGGCCAATATTGTGGTGCATTATGCCGATGCACATAAAAAAACAATGGCGCCGGATGAGCCGGATGAACCGGCCGCACCGAGTGAACCGGATGAGCCACTCGAACCGGATGAGCCCATGGAGAGGGCGCAGGCAAATCCTGGCGATGAGGGCCATGGTATTGACACGCGGGACGCTGAGGCCGACGAACCGGAAGAGACCGGTGAGGTGATAGTGGAAAACCGGGTAGAGACTCTCGTGGCGGTGGTAGATCCGGTGGAAGAACCAAAGGATCCCAGCCCCCCGGAACCACTCAGCGAACCGAGTGATGCGACGGTGGATACCGATGAGGGAGACGGGCCGGCTGTCGACCCGAAGATGGCAATGGGGTTTGAGGTTAAGCGACAATCAAATTATGAAAAAAGGATGCAACCGCCTGCCGACCAGGAGATGGCGATGGGGTTTGAGATCCCGCTGACGATGGAGGAGTCGGCCCGTTCGACAGGCAGTCCAGAGGACACCGGACAGCAGGGGGTGCCCCAGGTCGCTGGGCCCGAGGCGGTTGTTCAAGAGACCGGTGAGGACCCTGACGAGGACCTTGACGCGGTGGAAGTCGTCGATCCGGCGGTGAGAAAGATCCTGAATGATATATTGCGGGAGATCAAGCAGTCGAATCGTCATGGGGGCATGGGGGCCGAGTTTTCGATCTTTAAGGTATTGGCCGGCATTATACAAATGCTCGTACTGCTGTGCCTGGTATTAGCCTATCGCAATAGCGGCGGCCTGCACCCGGATCCTGTGGCGGTTCAAAATTGCCTGCTGACCGGGGTGGTCTGCCAGGTGATGGCCCTGACCTTTCTTTTGGGAGACCGGTGAACAATCGCGTCACCGCATGCGGTGGGCTGCGACGATTTGGTCATGTAACTCATGGATAATATTTCTAATAAAAAGATCGTGGTGGTGCTGCCGGGCCCCATGGGGGATGTGGTGATGGGAACCGGGGCGTTGCACCGTTTGCGGGCCGGGCTGCCGGGCTGCGCGATTACGTTTATGGGCAGTGCGTCGGCGCGGGCGATATTGGCAGGCTGTCCGTGGGCGGATGACTGGATCGGGGTCGATAATAAAAGCGAAGCGGCCAGGGCATTGCGAGGGGGAAAGTTTGACGCGGCGATCTTAATGCGTAATTCCTTCCGATCAGCCTGGCAGGTATGGCGGGCCGGGATCGCTGAGCGAATAGGCTATGATCGGGATGGACGCGGCTGCCTGCTGACCCACCGCGTGAATGTCCTGCGCATCGGCAAGCGGTTTGCCCCGATAGCGATGAAGGATTATTATGGGCGACTGGTCGATGAGGCGATCGAACGGCTGGGTGGGGATACTGCGGTTGATACCGCCGACCAGATGGAACTGTTCGTGGGGGATGAGGACCGGCGCGAGGTTGATGCGCTGCTGGAGCGATGGAAGCTTAGGGACCAGCAGGATAAGCTGGTGATGCTGGTCGTGGGGGGCGCCTTTGGCGGCAGTAAATGGTGGCCGGCGGATCGATTTGGCCAGTTGGCCGACCGGCTTAGCGATGATGGCTACCGTGTGATCGTCAGCTGTGCGCCCAATGATACTGAACGACAGATCGACCGGGCGGTCAGCCAGGCCGCTTCATCTCAATTGTATCATACCGTTAATGAAAACGTGAGCTTAGGCGGCATTAAGGAACTGACCCGGCGATGTGCCCTGATGGTCAGTAATGATACCGGCCCGTGTCATATCGCCGCGGCCTTTAATGTGAGGCTCGTGACGCTTTTTGGCCCGACGGACCCGCGCTGGACGGTGACCGAATACACCGGCGAGGTGCGGTTGCGGTGCGATGTGGTGTGTGGGCCATGCCAGGAAAGTGTCTGTCAGAAGGACCATCGGTGTATGGCCGCCCTGTCGGTTGATCGGGTGTATGATGCGGCAGTAGCGCAGCTGGCCGCCACACGCCCTGAAGAGGCAACGCCGGGCCACGGCCCTGCCGGAACCTATTACCGGGTGTATGATGAATCCTTTGTGCCGCTGCGCGACGCAAGCGGGCTGGTGCATTCAACCTATAAACCATTATTGGAAAACCACGAACTGGGCAGCCTGAACGATATTTTTTCTTACAGCCAGGGCGAGCGACTGCACAAGGCGGGGTTGGGGGTGCGTGAGCGGTTTCGCCTGAAATTAAAGGGGCCGGATGGTCAGGGGTGTACCGTGTACCTCAAGCGATTCGGCCGGGATCGGTTGAAATCGCTGGTGAAACAGTGGCTCTCCCGCCGAAGCATGGACGCTGCCGGCATGTACGATTTCGCTGCCGCGGTCGACCTGGCCCGGGCGGGTGTGCCGGTACCCCGGCCGATAGCCTACGGCCAGGAAATCGGCCCATTCGGCGAGAAGCGAAGTTTTGCGATCATCGAAGAACTGCCCAACGCCGAAGCCCTGGAGCGACTGATGCCTCAATGGGCCCAGGTTAAGGGGAACTATAAACTGCTGGCCAACCGCAGGGCACTCATCGGGCAGGTGGCGGCCCTGGCCAGAACGATGCATGACCAGGGATACTATCATCGCGATTTTTACCTGGCCCATCTGTTCCTGTGCCGGGATAAATTTGGCCAGGAGAAAATTTGCCTGATCGATCTCCAACGTGTCTTCAAACCGATCATCGCCCGGCGACGCTGGCAGATAAAAGACCTCTCTCAGCTGTATTACTCGGCGAAAGACTACTTCAGCAAAACAGAGATGGCCCGATTCCTGCGAACCTATTTTGACGTCGCCAAACTAACCCCCGAGCATAAACTGCTTATCCGGGCGGTTGTCGCCAAAGCCAAAAGGATCGAACGGCACGACAGGAAGAAGTTGCGCACTCAGAATTAAGCGTTGCGAAGTTTGCTTCGGTTTCCGTAAAGAGTCGTTATCACATTTCGTATGGGGACCTCTGAAACCCTGCTTAGGTATTCTTGAAAAAGCGACGACCTCAGAGATCCCCGTATAGACGATTAATCGGGCCCCCTTCTAACTCACCGAGATTCCCAATGCTTTGGCTACACCCTTGCCGTAAGCGGGGTCGGCCTTCATGCAGTTGCCGATATGGCGAACCTTGATCTCTTTGGGCGCATCGCCCATCGCGCGGGCGGTATTTTCGAACAGGACCTGCTGTTGATCAGGGGCCATGAGTCGGAATAAATTTCCCGGCTGCGAGTAATAGTCATCGTCATCCTTCCGATGGTCCCAATGATCGGCCACACCCTGAAGGTCAAGCGGCGGTTCGCGGAACTCGGGCTGTTCCTGCCATTGGCCATAGCTGTTGGGTTCATAGCCTAAGGTGCCGCCATGATTGTCGTCTGTTCGCATGGTGCCATCGCGATGGTAGGAGTGGAACGGACAGCGAGCCTTATTGACCGGAATGAGGTGATGGTTGACACCCAGACGATACCGCTGGGCATCGCCATAAGAGAAGAGCCGGCCCTGCAGCATTTTATCGGGTGAAAAACCGATACCCGGAACGATATTGGTCGGGTTAAAGGCCGATTGCTCCACCTCGGCGAAGTAGTTCTCAGGGTTCTTGTTCAATTCAAAGACCCCCACGTCCATCAGCGGGTAGTCCTTGTGCGGCCAGACCTTGGTCAGGTCAAAGGGGTTGAAGGGGAATTGGGCCGCATCCTTTTCCGGAATGACCTGGATCTTCATATCCCACTTGGGGCAGTCCCCCTTCTCGATACTGTCAAACAGGTCACGCTGGTGACTTTCCCGACATTTGCTGATAATCGCTTCGGCTTCCTGGTCGGTGAGCGTTTTGATCCCCTGCTGGGTTTTGAAATGGAACTTCACCCAGAACCGTTCGTTGGCGGCATTGAGCAGGCTGTAGGTATGACTGCCGTAGCCGTTCATATGGCGGTAGGAGAGGGGAATGCCCCGGTTGCTCATGGTGATGGTCACCTGGTGGAGCGATTCGGGCAGTGACGTCCAGAAGTCCCAGTTGTTCCGCGCACTACGCAGGTTCGTTTTGGGGTCGCGTTTGACCGCGTGGTTCAGGTCGGGAAATTTAATCGGGTCACGCAGGAAAAAGACCGGCGTATTATTCCCCACCAGGTCCCAGTTGCCCTCTTCAGTATAAAACTTCATGGCAAAACCACGGATATCCCGTTCGGCGTCCGCGGCCCCCCGCTCCCCGGCCACGGTTGAGGAGCGAACAAACATATCCGTCTTCTTGGCCACCTCCGAGAATAGCTTCGCCTTGCTGTATGGGCTGATGTCGTGCGTCACGGTGAAGGTGCCATAGGCGCCGGACCCTTTGGCATGCATGCGTCGCTCCGGGATCACCTCACGGTCAAAGTGGGCCAGCTTCTCCAAAAACCACGCGCTCTGAAGCAGCATCGGGCCCCGCGGTCCCGCGGTCATGACATTCTGATTATCAGCAACGGGAGCACCCGCATTGGTCGTCAACTTTTTTTTACCCTCTTTCATGTCCGTTTTCCTTTCGTATTTGGATTCGATTTACTCAACTAAAACATACCGTCGAAATATCATATCCGTCGATAAGGATAATTTCAAGTGGAATAAGCTTGATTTAATACCAAAGTAGGCCGGTTTTGCCTCAGGCAGGGTAACTTAAGCATTTTGCTTATAATATACCAAACTTGATCGTCACCTCAAAAGTCAAGCCCGACTCCAACGTCAAAAGTTATTTTTCGGCCTTAAATTCACTCTTTAAGATGCGGGAAATCGGCATCAAAAATACTTATGACGCTGGCGTCAAATAGGATCATTGTATCGAGATGTCAATTGAACGTGTCGATAAAATGAGAAACATCAGGGATCTGGTTATTGGGTGAACTTTACAGTTTCGCCCCGCAGGCTTTACAGAATTTTGCATCATGGTCATGGTCTTCAGCGGCACATTGGGGGCAGGCCTGGGTGGTGATCTTTCGTTTGGATTCGTAGATGATATCGGCGGTGACAATGCCGGTGGGCACCGCGATGATGGCATAGCCCAGGATCATCACGACTGAGGCCAGCAGCTGCCCCAGGGGGGTCTGGGGTGATACATTGCCATAGCCGACGGTGGTGAGGGTGACGATGGCCCAATAGACGCTTCGGGGAATGCTGGTAAATCCGTTTTTCTCCCCTTCAATGATATACATCAGCGAACCCAGGACGATCACCAGCGTCAGGACGGAGAACATGAAGATAAATATTTTTGCGACGGCTGGCCCGCAGTGCCCGGATCAGCGTATTGGCCTCGGCGATGTAGAGGGCCAGTTTGAACACCCGGAACACGCGCAGCACGCGCAGGATACGGATCGTCGCCAGGAAATGGCCGCCGCCGGGAAGGACCAGGCCCAGGTAGCTGGGCAGGACCGCCAGAAGGTCGACCACGCCGAAAAAGCTTCTCGCATAACGCCATGGCATGCCCACGCACAGCAGTCGCAGCAGATATTCCAGGGTGAACAGGATCGTGAAAAACCATTCAAGGGCCGAGAGTATTGGCCCATATTGGGCATTAACGGCCTCAATACTGTCCAGCATCACCACCAAAACGCTCAGCAGGATATTGACGATCAAAATGACATCAAAACACTTACCCGCGGGGGTATCGGCCTCGAAAATGATCTCAAATAAGAGGTTACGCCATTTTCTAACGCCGGCATCTTTTTTTGACGCCACCGTCTTTTTTGTGCTTTTTTTTGGATTCGGTGTATTCATGGGGGCTCCTAGAGGCTTGGAGATACAACAATCGGGTATCAAGAGGCCTGTGGAATGGGAAAATGGCCGTTTTTGTTGTAATATACGATATAGATTCCCACGCCAAAGGCATATTTTATATTTCAAATCAGACTTTAAGATGCGGAAACCGGGCTTTACATCCCGGCGCGCCGGGAATAACGCTGGCGTCAATATTCTCCGCTAGAGTTCTTGCCAAAAAGCCTATCTTGATTTATAGTGTGTTGCAAGCGTAATATGCCCGTTTGCATATTATTTACAGAGATTATTCCCGGCCAGGCGAGAAAACATGAAAGTAGCACTAGTTTTAGAGAAATTTGACCTCCAGCGGGGCGGGGCCGAGCGGTCATCCTTTGAAATGGCAAGGGCGTTAGGTGAATCAGGCTGTAAGGTGACCCTTCTGGCGGGGCGGGTCAATAGCGCCGGCGTTAAGGAGATGCCCTTTGAGATGGTGGAGGTGCCGGTGCGTGGAGCGTTACGGACCACCTGGTGGCGGCATTTTCAGCAGGCGATGGAATCCCATTTTGCCTCGGCCGATTACGATATCGTTCATAGCATGGTGCCGCTGGCTACCGCGGATGTCTATCAGCCGCGGGGCGGGAGTATATTGCACAGCAGTATGCGTCATGGTCAGTCATTTGGGCCATTGAAAAACGCGTATAAACAGCTCACACGCCGGTTTAATCGTGGCCGGGAGTGCCGAATTGCCAGCGAACGACAGTTATGCCAGGGGAGCGATGGCCCGGTGGTCGCCGCCTTGAGCAACTATGTGGCCGATCAGTTCCGTCAGGATTATGGGCTGGCGGAAAATCGGATACGGCTCATACGCAACGGGATACAAACCGAGCGATTTACCAGCGAGAAGGCGAAGGAAAACGGCCGGAAGTTGCGACAGCTCTACGACCCGGCCGATAACCTGGCGATCTTTGTATTTGCCGCCGCCAGCTTTCGACTCAAAGGACTGGGCTGGCTGATTCGCTCAGCCGCCAGGGCCGCCGGGCAGCTCGGCGATGGTTTAAGGGATTTTCGGGTGCTGGTCGTGGGCGGGGAGGATTATTCAGCCTACTATCAGCAGGCCCAGGCGTTGGGGCTCCAGGAGAAGATCATTTTTACCGGGCCCACCCAGGAGATGCCGGCGATGTTGCAGATGGCCGATGCGGTCATCCTGCCAACCTATAACGATGCCTGCTCCCGGTTGATCATGGAAGGGTTGGCGGCGGGACGCCCGGGAATCACCACGCGGTTTAATGGCGCGGCGGATTTTCTGGCCGGACGGGAGGATGACGCTGGCGTTAAAAATACTGATGACACCGCTGTCAGGTATGGCTCAATTGTAAAGGACTGTGACGACGACGAGGCCCTGGCCAGCGCGATGCTCAGGGTGTGCGACCGGGCGGAGTGGCGAAAAATGTGCCAGGCGATCCAGGCCGACGACCTCGCTGAGCAAGTCTCGATGGCGCGGCATGCCAGGGAGCTTTTTAAACTCTATGATGAGCTGAGGGCTGCGAAATAAAAGCATTACAACGTGAGTATGATCGTGTGTAAGATTTATTACTGGACAAGAAAACAATATCATTAACACCTGGATTTATCCAGGTGTCTGGTGACGTCCGTAACTCCCCTCCTCCCCACCGGGCTATGCCCGGTGGGGAGGAGGGGGAAAGAAATAAATCTTGCACACAGTATGATCGCTAGTCGATTTTTTATAAGGACATGATAATGAACGATCAAAAAAACGATAACGAAAACGTGTTGGTATCAAAGAGGCCGGCGAAACGTAAGGGGGTTGGCTATGGCATACTGAAATTATGGCAGTATGTTCTGGTTTTGTTGATCCTTCTGTGCCTGGCGGGTGTTCCGGCAATGTTTGTTTTTACGCCCGATCAGTATGAGGCCACCGCCCGGGTCCATGTCGCACGGTATGTCGCCCCGGTCTTTAGTGACCCCCAAAATGATGCGATGCTACCCGGCTATGAAAGTTTCAGGGACACCCAGGCGGCGTATATTCTCAGCGAACCCCTTTTACGGCAGGTGGCCGAAAAACTGGGTGATGACCAGAGCCTTACGCTTTTTGGAAATAAAGCGGGGCTTGCTTCTTCACTGAAACAGCTGTGGGCCGGCCAGGGGTTCGAGGCCCTGTTCCATGAAGACCGCAGTCCGATGGACGCGTTATATGCGGCAATGGATGACGGGCGGCTTGTCGCACAGTCCAAAACGCGCGGAGAGTTTATTGATATTGCCATGAGGAGCCCCTCGAAAAAAGAGGCGGAAAAAATTATCGAAACCCTGCTGAGAGCTTATGATGCCGAGATATTACCCTCGTATGAGGAAAAAATTAACAAGAAGATCTTCACTTTGAAAGATGAATATGAGCGTTTATCCCAGGACGTGGCAACGCCCCAGAACGGCATGAATGCTATAGCCACCGACGAGGATGGGATCGGCCTGGCGAGTCGTTACGCGATGATTCGTCAGCAAGTGGAAGAAAGCCAAAAACAACTCAACCTGGCAAGGACTGCCCAGGCGGCATTGAAAACTAAAGTGGATGAATTTGAAGAGCCCGGTTATGCGGCGTTAACGCCACAAGGCCACTCGAAGGTCCAACGGCTCAAGGAACTCAGGGACTATATCAATAGCGACGCCCGCTATGCCAAACTGATCGAGGGGGTCATTCGG
>JAIPFO010000063.1 GCA_021736565.1 Phycisphaerae bacterium
CACCCCGAGAAACCTTCATCCGCCGCATACGAGCCATAATAATCTCCCATAAACGAACAAAATCACAAAATATCATCAAGCCACACCCATAATATACCCCAACGCACCCCAAACGTCAAGTCAAAATATAAAATCCCTTGAAATAATCCACTGTCCCCTGTAATATTATCTTTTGGGCTGGAAAAAAGGGATACAAAGATTCGTGTGCGAAAAAAATTGGCAAGGCTTGCAATGGTGTTGATAATTATTTCGGTGGAATATCACCAATGTATCTTATTGGAGATTTTAGTTATCATTTTGATATGAACAATGAAAGGGAACTATTCCCCACAAGTCGTTTAGAACACACTGATGAACATATGGGAGAAGCTGTTAAAATGGCAAAAGAAGGCTCAGTCGATGCCGCCCTCAAACAGTTTGGTATCGCACTGCATCCTCTGCAGGATACTTTTTCTCATATCCCAGAACACAATGCCGAGACACCTTTTGATCACGCACCATTTGAACATTGTTTATTTAAGGGTGATCCATTTGGCATATTATGGGAAGATTGCAGAAAAGCAAGGAAAAACAATCCTAATTGGGGTAATCACAGTCGTCCCGATAAGGAAAATAAATGGCATGATGACTATAATAATGCAGGAACAGCTTCAATGGCAAGAATGGCAGAACTAATGAAATATCCATCAATTCAGTGTGCATGTGGAAAATAGTGTTATAAAAAAAGGTATTCAATGAAAATATATTTTAAAATAGCGTTACTGGCTCCAGCGATAATTGCCATTGTACTTGGGTTGAATTCATGCCAAGGAGTGACTCGAACGCCGGATAATGATAGTCATTTAATAACATTTCCACAAATTACCGGTGGAGATCTTGTTGGTGCGTTTATCGATGAAAATAATCAACTAGTTACAGTAATAGGAAAAGTAGTAACGCCCCCAAACTATTCTATACGAGTTAGTTTATGTGATTTGAAAAAAAAGGAAATTATCACGTCGAATTATGTTAGTGATAAAGCTGTGTCATGGGGTTGGTTTTGTGGTGATACAAAAAAACCTGTAGTATGGCAGGAAGGAGGTTGGTCAGGTTTTGAAGATTTGTATATGGCTGAATACCATGATAACAACTACCAGAGAAGGGTGATCTTTAAAAACGAGGACAAAGGTTCAATACACCATTCCTGGTTTTTTAATATAGGCAATTCAACGAAATTATTTATTCTAATACGACATTATGTCTTTGATAAACAAAAAGATGATTTTGTTGATGATTATTGGATATATAGTTTTACTTATGTTGAGAATGACTGGAAATTAAATGTAAAGCAACAGATTCCAAACAGCATGACAGGGCAAGGGCCAAACGGTATACAGATTTCTACAGAAGGAGATGATATTTACATTTGGATGACAGCGGATTCAGGGGAAAGTCGTCAAAAGAGATTAGTTGTTGCCAAGTGGAAAGAAGAGGGTGACTTGACGTGGAAGGATTGTTATAAAGCATCGAGCCACATACAATCATTAAAAATAGATCCATATCATGGCTCAAAAGTATTGCTATTTGAGTCTACTGGCGTGTTCTGGTGGCAGCCAAGTAAAGTGTCTGTTTGTCAAATCAAGGGCGATGTTACTAAAGTCACAAAAATTGGATCAGTTCCCACCAGTAATGCTCGTTTTCTTAAGTATAATATCGACTCAATATCCTGGATTATGGCCAGCTATTATGTTAGAGAATTTCAAGTCATTGTTTATGGATTAAACGAAAATTATAAGATCGTCAAAAAAGTTGCATATGAATTTGATAATAAAACAGAGGATTATGGTGAGGAAATTAATGGATATTCCATAGTTGCTAAAGATAATAATCTTTATCTGTTAGCTATGATCGGTAGTGGTCTAAAGATTAAAAAACTCGAAGAGTTTTCGGAAGGTGGCTCCGGCCCGCAAAAAGAGCAAAAAAAATCGGATGGTCTTCAACCGGAAACAATTACTGCTTCCTACAATGAATATATCAAGAATGAGGGAAAAGGTTTAATTAAAGCAGATAATCACAGGTTAGCAGATGACATTGTTAAGGGAACGGATAATTCGGCCATTATCAGCTACTATCGTCTTGTCGGTAGGGATAAAGCTTTGGCGGAGATGAACCTAAGTAAAAGATTGGGAAAAATCTGCACAACCGCCGCTTCGAATGAGGCCTGGATGGGCCAAATGCAACTGGGTCTTTATGGTAAACCGGCAGTGAAACATTTGTTGAAGATTGCACAAGATGGAACTGTCGACCAAAGGCGTATGGCGATACAGGGTTTGAGTGGACGCAGTGAGTTAGACGCTGTAGACAGCCTTGTTGCACTGTTGGAAAATATGAAGATTAAGAAAGATGCTCCGACATATATTTCTCTTTGCAATATCGCTATAGGGGCTGGCAATCCCAAGGGTATCGACTATCTTATTAAAGTAGCAACAGACAAAGCGGCCGGTGAATTATCCAAAAACGATGATTTCAACGGACTTCAGGTGCAGGCTCAAGAATTGCTTAAACATGTCACCGCCCAGTATGAAGATATTCCGAAAAATTGGAATAAAGTTGACTGGTGTAAACTTCCCCCCATTGTCTAGACAATGGGGGGAAGTTTAACATTCGATGATAACGGCAATATCGAGAAGGTTGCCTTTGACCATCGCACTTCAAATCCTTATAATGACTACACTTACGGATTTTAGAAGGGACACTCGTTAACTAAAAGACCAGCCATGAAATTGCCGTCATCGCCGTGATAAATCTCATAAAGATAACCTTTGATACCGTTTTTTGATGTGAATTTGAGGCGGATTATCCGCTCATTCCATTAAATCCACAAGAATCGTCGACCATTTTGACAGTACGTCCATACCATCCCCGCCTTCCCCTATCTCCGCCTTTGATTTTCCGCTATTTCAACGCCGTTTACCAGGCAAACGCCTGACTACGCTGCTCTCGCAGGGTGGCGTAGAGGCCTGGCAGTTGGGGGATTGGGGGCTTCCTCCACAAATAGTAGGGATTCCACAGGGGACAATGCAGTCCAACCGCCATCACCGGCAACTCATTTTCCCCCAACGCAATAAAGCGTTTTAGTCGTCCGCACAAACAAATGGCCGTTTGCAATCGCAATAGAGGCCTGAATAGGTTTTTCTCCCATATCGATCCGCGATAGGATTTTAAATTCTTTATCACCGGCCGCCAGAACGACCGCCTGGCCATCTTCATTGATACAGTAAATCTTATCATCCGCGGCCGTCAGCGAGGCCCGCCATGGCGCACGGCCGCCCAAATCGCCCGACCATTTTAGCTTACCGGTTTTCGCATCAAGACACGAGAGAACCTTATCACCCCGACCGCCACACAGTACATAAATATTCCCTTTATAATAACAGGGCGAGGGGCAATCGGGGGTCGGGCCATTAAATTCCCAGGCCACCGCGTCATCGGTAAGCTTTCCACGCCCCCCGGCTTTTATGGCGATCATTCCCGTATTGGTCCGGGGCCGAATACCGATTATCAGGTTGTCAGCTGTTAGAAGGGTAGGAATATGCCGCCAGATATTGCTTTTTTTGTTTGCATAGCCATAACGCCAGAATTCTTTGCCCGTCTGAGGGTCATGACCGGTGATATAATCTGCACCGATGACCAGAATTTCTTTACGGCCGTTGTGCTCATAAAATATCGGCGTGCTGTAGCCATCAGAGGATTCATCAACAGCATCCGTCGAGCGAATATGCCGAAATAGAGTCTCACCCGTTTTCGGGTCAGCCGCCAGCAGATAGGAATCCCGAGATTTATCCACTCGAGATTTGTCGTAAGGAGTGGAACTTCGTAATACCTGGACATATAATTTCCCCTCGTAAATGGACAAACTGGAGCTATAACCGAATTTGATCGAAAAATCACCATAATCCTTTTCAAGATTACGTGACCACAGCTTTTCCCCGCTGTAATCCAACCCTACCATAACTCCATTGCCATAAAGAAAGCAAATAACCTTGCCGTCAGCCACAGGAGAGGGGGTGGTCAGGTCATTTTGCGGAAGCTTGCGGTCCGTTTTGCCAATTGTTTTGCGCCAGAGTTCCTTGCCGGTCTTTTCGTCAAAGCACAAGGCCTGCAAGGACTTACCCCGGTGACCGGTCGAACTGATAAACACTTTACCCTGGGAGATGATCGGGGTCGCCGAACTGTGCCCCGGCAGCGGTGCCGACCAGGCGATATTTTTGGTCTTGCCCCAGGTGTCCGGCAGGTTCACTTCCCCGGACGAGCCATTCAATTCAGGGCCACGCCAATGGGCCCAATCTTCAGCATGAGCGGTAATGGTCAAAAGAAAACTCAAAACAAAGGCCTTAAAAACTACTCGATCGTACATTCAGTCTCCATATTTCAATAAGAGGGTTGGGGCAATAGAATCCAGGGATTATACACTTTTAAACTGTTGGGGGCTTGAACATATTGCCCAATAATCCACAAATCACCAAAAGTTCCTTGTATTTTTAGATAAGTCATGTAATAATAGTGACTTATGAACCCTACGCTCGAAGTCGATTTTCAGACCAGAATCAGGCTTACGAGGCGAAAAAACAACTCCAAAAACATATGAATGACGCTGGTATCCTTATGAGTAAAAACAAGATAGTACAACTTTCCAATAATTCTGCTCGAAATATGGCGGTCAATGCCCTCCTGGGATTCAATCGCGACCAGAAACACATCCAGGATACCCTGGGTGAGATATTTGGCAGCCAAAATTTTGACCCGCGCGATAAGCGACTCGCCACCGAGCTGGCTTATGGGGTATCCCGGCACAGTATAACCCTCGACCATTTGATCGGACGATACAGCAGTCGGCCCTTTAAAAATATTGACCCCATTGTCATTCAAATATTACGAATTGGCCTCTACCAATTGCTATTTATGACGCGAACCCCGGATTTTGCCGCTATCAATGAAGCCGTCAAACAAGCAAGGAATTCCGGGCTTCGCGGGACAGATGGGTTTGTCAATGCATTATTGCGGTCGGTCCAGCGGGAAATTGTAGAATTTGTGAGTGTGGAACCGGGTTTGTTTGATAAATTAATGACCGCCAGAAATATTTTATGGGTCAGTCTTACGGAAATTTGTCGATTTAAAGACGATATTTTTCCAGACCGTAAAAAAAATCTGCCCAAATCGCTCAGTCTATCCTTGGGCCACCCCGCCTGGCTGATCGAACGGTGGCTCAAACGCTTTGACCTGGAAACCGTATGGAAAATCTGCCTGGCAAATAATGCACGGCCGTCGATTTCTCTGCGGATAAATCCATTACAGCCTGAAAATCACGAAAAAACCTATTTGTCACGTCTAGCGGAGGATGAGATTGAAGCGGTTTGTATCGATGACGCGATCCAGTTGCGACAGTCGGTACTCCCCAGTCAGTTACCCGGTTTCCAGCAGGGACTCTTTTACGTCCAGGACATCACCGCGATGAAGGTCTCGCCGCTTCTGGGTGTAAAGCCCGGCGATACCGTACTGGATATGTGTGCCGCCCCGGGTGGAAAAACAACCCACCTGGCAGAAATAATGAAGAATGAAGGAAAGATCATCGCCTGCGATATCAATGAAGATAAACTGAACATCATTCGCGAAAATTGCCAGCGACTTGGCGTTTCGATCGTTCAAACGGCGTTGGCAAATGAATTGGACAATTCTTCAGTAGGCATCTCAAGCTACGATGCCATACTGATCGACGCGCCCTGCAGCAACACCGCGGTTTTGAGCCGCCGGGTTGAAGCCCGCCATTTATTGAAGCCGGTTCATATTTCTCGAAATGTTAAAACCCAGTCCAAATTAATTGACGATGCCTCGAAACACATCAAAACCGGCGGGAAAATTCTCTATAGTACCTGTAGTATTGATTTTTCAGAAAATGAACAGGTTATCCGTAATTTCTTAAAAAACCACGAGAATTTCAAACTGATCCAGGAAAATCTCACCCTGCCCGGCATTTCAGTAAATGAAAATGAAAAAACGTCATACTGGCACGACGGCGGCTACACCGCCCTGCTCGAACGGATAAGCTGACTTTGTTTCAAAGCCCAATATCACTCTCTCAGTTTCAGCTCAATGACACCTAAATCCAGCTCCGGCTTTTCTGGAACATCAACGTGTTTCCCCCCTGAAGCTCGCTTCTTTGTTACTTTATCATAACTATCGCAATTTATAGTATATTTACCTGGCACCAGTAACACATCCAACTGATATGTACTCGTTGTTTGCGTTATTGGAGTGAACATAAGGCTTGTCATCATTTTCGTATCCATTTTACCCGTCATGCTAAAACGGGTATATACGGACTTAAAGCCATCTTTACCGCTATCGGATTTCGGACAAACATAGCGTCCTTTTACCCGACATGCCGGTTTCATGATAACCTGAATGGTTTTGCCGAAATGTTCATCAATTACCTGTGATATCGCAACCAGTTGCCGGTCCTCATGTACGGCATAGATAGAAGATTTCTCTCGTCTAATGGCAGTCTTCCTAAACAGTTGTGACCCTTCAAATACAACTTTACCTTTCTCATCGGAAAGCAAGCAGTTTCTATTTTCATCCTGATCGTACCATTTCAATTTGCCGTCATTATTGCTAACATCGTGACCAACTTGAGCACCCACCACCGGATGGCCAGAAGGGTCCAGCAACTGAATAGTCACTTTCGAACCCACAGACTGCCATACTTCTTCCATAGGATTTAAACCGACAATTTTCTTTTCAACATAATCTTGATACTCTTCAAATGTAACCTTATTCGGCAGTGGCGCCATTTGCGTTTTATATTTATAGAGCGGTAATGCCAGTTTTGATGTCTGATAAATATTTGCTGCGATCCGGGATATCTCAGTTTCAGTTTCAGGAAGAGGAAGTTTTAATAGAGGCATGATTTTTTTTTGTGTTTCCATGCCAAGTTTTTTACGTACCTTTAGAACTTCATCTCTAGCAAAAAATAACACACACAATTCAACTTCATCATTAACACCCGGCCACACCTTCATCGGTTTCCGGACATCCCACTTCACCAGAACACCATCTAAGCAAAAAGTGCCCAATGAGTCACTACCATACGGACGCTCCACCATTTCACCATTTTTCTTGCGCTCCCACAAACTGGTTAAATAGAAGTCCCCATATTCATAAATCACTTTATCTGAGCCTGAGTGCTGACGGATTTGTTCCAGGGTTTCTTCGGTCGGGCGTAGCGAACAGGTTGTAAAGAGTACATCCCCGTTCCTCTTGAGCTCGTGAACCGAAAAAAATAAACCCTAACACTTCCTTTGTAGCAATAGCCTTATCCAGTGAAAATTTCTCGGCAAGACCATCTTGCGGCTTAAGAATTTCTACATTGGGGCCAAAATCAGCTTCAAAAAAAGTTTTATCAATAGGCTCATTATAAGTAATCTCTCCAATCTCAACAGTTTCCCATTGGCCATTTTTCATGTTTTTCTCTTCAAATCTCCGCAATCGCATCGCCTCATCAATCCAGAGCATATTTTTTACCCGTGGCGAGACGGTTTCGCTTGCCTCCGGATAATACGAAACATGCAATTGCCACAGTTGGCCATCTACCGTTTTATCACCTTTGGCTTCACGTGTGCAATTCTTTAAATAGTGCCCCGGGTCGGTAATTTCTCTCGGCAATTTCATTTCAGCCGAACTTTCCGACTGAACAGCAAAATCATTCCCTTCAGTATAATTCCATTCAAACTTGCCGTTATCTTTATGAGTACGTGTTTTCCCTTTATGAGTAGAATCAATTCTGAAACCTGTTCCCTTTTGGTAGTATATCTTCGCCCCTGGTATCGATTCGCCATTTTTAACCCTGTAACTAACCGCATAAATAGTACGAGCCTTCTCCATCGCCCTGATCACCTGACCATAAAGCGTATTATCGCGATTTATGCTGATAAAAACTGCGATTAGTATTGATGCTGCTATTGCCGAAGTGGCATATTTACTTATTCGACTCTTCATAATTAATCTCCATACGGCCACACGTTGACGCGGACCTTCTGTAATATTCTTAGTTTTCGATTGATATTCGCGAACCACATCGGCGTGGTCCTGTTTCCATTGATCAAAATCGAACTTCAGCTCATTACGGCCGTATGTACTGGAGATCAGTTCGTCATAATTGACGCTAGCGTCATTCTTTTTCTTTTTATTCATATCAGAAGGTTTCATACCCAACCCTCCACTTCAACACTGTTTTTTAATATTTTTGCCAGTTTTTTCTTCGCCCTGTTCAACCGGGAGTTTATCGCAGCACGCGTCAACCCCGAAACTTCCGACATCTGTTCGTACGACATATTAGACAAATATCGCATCGCCAGAAGTTCTTGGGCCTGGGCGGGTAATTTCGCAATCGCCTGATGAACCTCCACATAACCCCCGTCTTTATCACTCTGGGTGGCCGGCAACTGCCCGACATCGTCAATATTCGCGCAAAATGACTGCTTCCGGACCATATCAATAGCCCTATTACGGTAAATTCTCCTCAGCCAGGGCCCAAACGCTTTGGCATCACGAAGTCCCGGCAGCTTCACCAATGCCCGGGCATAAGCCTCCTGAACAGCATCTTCCGCCAGATGCTTATCATGCAGAACAGAATAAGCCACCGCCACCATGGCCGAGTAGTATCGCCCACAAAGCGCACCAAAACTGTCCAGGTCGCCACAAATGGCAGATTCCACCAGTTTTACATCACACGTTTCTATGCGTTTACTCCAAACATAGGTCACAACTCGCTGTCATCTCTATAATATAGACACAAATCGGCCAAAAAATGATCGAAAAAAACAAAACCACCCAAAATAATTAATCAACCCTATTATGTTACGAAGAAATTGAACACTCAATATCCAACACCCAATATCTAATATCCAACGAAAGATGGCTACCCTCTTCACTTCAATGCCACAGGTCCGCCTCTGGTGGATTAAATATTCCGTGCTAAAGGTCCGCCGCAGGAGGGTTGAATGTTGGATATTTTATGCGTTCCCGCCCCCATCACGCCGGGTTCATAACACGAACCAGAGGTTCCATGATACCTCGCTACAAAATCTGCGCGCAAAAAAAGACCTGTCCCGAAGGACAGGCCTTTAAATGTCAAATAAACAGTTGATCGTCACGAGGACGCACTGACGAATACTATTATTAACCTTGCGGTATAATAATCTCTAGTATCCCTAGAAAGGAGGTGATCCAGCCGCAGGTTCCCCTACGGCTACCTTGTTACGACTTAGCCCCAGTTACCGAACTTACCATCGGCAGGCGTTTCTCCGAAGAGTTAACTACCCGACTTCAGGTACTCCCAGCTTCCGTGACTTGACGGGCGGTGTGTACAAGGCTCAGGAACATATTCACCGCAGCATAGCTGATCTGCGATTACTAGCAATTCCAACTTCATGTAGGCGAGTTGCAGCCTACAATCCGAACTGAGGCATGGTTTCTCCGATTTGCTCCACCTCGCGGTATCGCGTCGGTCTGTCCATGCCATTGTAGCACGTGTGCAGCCCTGGGCATAAAGGCCATGAGGACTTGACGTCATCCCCGCCTTCCTCCGGTTTAACACCGGCAGTCTTGCTAGAGTCCCCGACATTACTCGCTGGCAACTAACAATAAGGGTTTCGCTCGTTAAGGGACTTAACCCGACATCTCACGACACGAGCTGACGACAGCCATGCAGCACCTGTTTACGTTTCACCCGAAGGCAGCTTACTCCCCTTTCAGAGAGGGCATCCGTAATAGTCAAACCCAGGATAAGGTTCTTCGCGTTGCTTCGAATTAAGCCACATGCTCCACTGCTTGTGTGAGCCCCCGTCAATTCCTTTGAGTTTTAGCCTTGCGACCGTACTCCCCAGGCGGTCTACTTAACACTTTTGCTTCGACCGCGAGAGCGTCAGAACTCCCACGATCTAGTAGACATCGTTTACAGCGTGGACTACCGGGGTATCTAATCCCGTTCGCTACCCACGCTTTCGCACCTCAGCGTCAGAACAAGCCCAGTACACCGATTTCTCCGCTGGCGTTCCTCTGGATATCTACGCATTTCACCGCTCCACCCAGAGTTCCATGTACCCCTACTTGCCTCAAGATAGACAGTATGCCCTGCAGTTCCCCGGTTAAGCCGGGGGATTTCACAAGACACTGATCTATCCGCCTACGTGCGCTTTAAGCCCAATGATTCCGAATAACGCTTGGTCCCTTCGTATTACCGCGGCTGCTGGCACGAAGTTAGCCGGACCTTCCTTTGGGATCGATCAAGATCGGGTATTACAACCCTCACCTTTCTTCACCCTGACAGTAGTTTACACCCCGAAAGGCTTCGTCCTACACGCGGCGTTGCTGCGTCAGACTTTCGTCCATTGCGCAAGATTCGTTACTGCAGCCCTCCGTGGAGGTCCGGGCAGTGTCTCAGTCCCGATATGGCGGGTCAACCTCTCAGTCCCGCTACGCGTCGAAGTCTTGGTGAGCCATTACCTCACCAACTAACTGATACGACATAGACCACTCTAAAGCCAGTACCGAAGCCCTTTGGTCCCGAAGTCATTCGACTCTAGGACATTATCCGGTATTACCTACAGTTTCCCATAGCTATCCCGATGCTCAAGGTATGTTATCTATGCATTACTCATCCATCCGCCACTAACACTTATCAAGATTACTCAATCAAAGTATTCGTACGACTTGCATGTCTTAGCCACGCCGCCAGCGTTCATTCTGAGCCAGGATCAAACTCTTCAATTTTTTATTATTTGCAACAAGCAAACATTGCTGTCTGCTTGCAATAGCAATTAACGAAAAGGCTCTACAAAATTCACGTCTGTGCACGAGAATGTAGAAAAAAATACACACCTTATCGGCTTTCGCCGACAATGGATTTTTTAAGCCACAAATGCTATTCACAGTAGCAAATGTGGTGTACATCCTCGTTACGTCATCAACTGTTCACTTGTCAAAGAACAAAATTCAAATCTCAAATTTAAAACTTAAATTAAGTTTCACACTCGAGATAAATCATTCTAGTATAATTTTAGAAGATGTCAACCCCTTTTTTAATTTTTTTTTAATTTTTTTTTCAGCGTTTTAAAAACACTTAAAAAATCGTCAAAATCCATTAAAATCTCCTAAGAGAAATGGGCCAACAGGTCGCCCCTTTCAGGGCCTCTTCTAAACTTTTTAATGAGCGTCACTTGAAACGTTTAATTCAAGTGAGCTAAGAAATATAGAGAGTTGGTCGAATCATGTCAACCCTATAAAAAAGTTTTTTTTGAAAAAAGTTTCACAATAATCATAACTCTATATAATAAAACAGTTTACAAGGATAAAAAAACTTTGCTTCCCGGCGGACAATTGCCTTCATTTCATAATTGCCCTTGAAATCGCCTGGTCCAGATCTTCTTTGGAGACCCTCCAGGCGATCATCGAGAGCGATGTTTTCCCCGAAGTCTGGCCGGATGCGGGCTTCTCCAGGACCTGGTCATGGATCATTTCGATAAAAGAGCACCCCTGGGGAAAATGCACCCACCCCTTTAAACGTAATATTTTCCCCTTGAGCCCTTCCAGGATTTCTAAAAAACGCTCTCGGTCAATTATTTTGTCCGTTTCCAGGCTGGAGGCGACCAAATCACCGTCCCGACAGCCACATAAAGGCATTTCGCACCGTCTATGGCTCAATCCATCCAAAAATTCACTGCTGATCCGGCCATATGCCACCTGGATCTGCCGGGCGGTGGGATTCATTGCCGTGAGAATCTCCGTCAGAACGCCAAGTTCCCCTGGGCTCACCAGATCCGTTTTATTCACCACGATCCCATCGGCATATTTCACCTGCTGGCCTGTCGATTTGAGAAATGCAGCCACTTTGATGAAATTCAAGGCATCCACCATGCACAGGTTCGCCTGAATCGCCAGTCTGCCCGCCAGGGACGGTTCATCCAGGAACTGTTCAATGTCGGCGGTCTCAGCGATCCCTGTCGCCTCAATAAGGACCAGGTCCGGCTTGACCGACTCGGTAATCTCTCTCAACGCCTTCACAAAATCCGTCTTCGTACATATACAGAAGAGACTCCCTCTGTTTATCTCATACCGGAGATGGTCCCCCGGCGTGACGAGCTGACCGTCAATCCCCAGCGGGCCAAACTCATTGATGATCAAAGCGATCTTCTTCCCTGAAAGCGATGGCAGCGACAGCAAACGATTCAATAACGTCGTCTTACCCGCCCCCAGGTGCCCGGTGAGCAGCAACACGGGAATCGGAGATAACCAGTTAGACATCTTTGATCCACTCCTTAATAATTGAAATGTCCGGTACGTACCGCGATGATTTCAGCCGGTAGCGAGCCATCACCACCGAAGGGGTTTGCTCCGGTAAGATTCCGTAGGACATGATCTTCTCTTCATCCACCACACGGTGTATATCCATATCCGACCCCAGCTCCGCAATGGCCTGCTCCACATTGTCCTCCAACTGGGTCATCGCCTCACTGTCCGGCCCCAGCAGATAGACCGCCCCCTGCCGACGCTGGATCTTCATCCGGAACTTCTCGATGATCCGTTTCTGGATCGCCGCGATCAACTCGTCACGGGCCGGGATCCGCGAGACAAACGCGATCTGACCGTCAATGCAAATCGTTGGAACGTTATGCACCATCAGGCTCGCCATGAACACCAACGATTCCCGATACTTGATCTTATGCTCACGCCATTCCACGATCCCTTCAAATTCCGGCACCACCTTTTTTACCGAATCCACCATGTATTGACACGGCGCACAGGCCTCACTGTCCAGGGTAATGATATCAACGATCACCTT
>JAIPFO010000064.1 GCA_021736565.1 Phycisphaerae bacterium
ATTGACTCCGACGGTTCTGAATAATGACCCGAACGATCCGCAGGCACCTCTGAGCTACCTCTGGACAGTCGATCCTACTGAAGGCGTGGAATTGTCTGACGCTACGGCCATGGCCCCAACGATTACGATCACCCAGCCGTCTCTGTATACTTCATACTTAGCGGACCCCGGTCTTAACGACCAAGGTGGTTGGGACGCGATCGGTGGCGGTATTGGTTATTATAATTCCAGTTTTTCAAACTACACGGTAGAAGGCGCTATGTGCGCAGATATCTGGGGCGCTCCAGCCGGTGAGAACGGCTACGCACAAACGCTGGCGGCAACGCTTGAAACCGACACGGAATACGAGCTGTCGGTTTGGCTTGGTACTCCTGACGGCTATACGGCGCCTATTGGCTATAAGGTTCAACTCCTTGCCGGCGGCACCGTCCTTGCCGAAGAAGTTGCCGATGCCAACAGCTTACCGGCTGTAGGTGTTGCGGTACAATCAACGGTTACGTTTGACTCTACCGGAGTGGACACCGGCTTAGTGGGGCAACCCCTGGAAATTCGGTTGCTCGGTGTCATGGCTGCAGTTGATAGAGAAAACTTTGGCTTCGATGCCGCTAAACTGCTGATCAATGGCAAAGAAATGGCTATACCGGGTTCTTCTGTTCCTGATCCGTATACCATTGATTTGAAGTTGGCTGTGACCCTGGAAGATGAAGCGACTGTCTATGATACCGTTGTTATTGACGTGTATGATAATGCCTGTCTGGCTGCCGCGGGCGCTGATCCGGCATTTAAATTAGACCTGGGTGACATTAACGGGGATTGCATCACGAACCTCGAAGATTTTGCCAAATTAGCCGCCGAATGGCTTGTGGATTACAAGGCGACAGGGCCTGTGGCTAAACCGGAGATCTAACCGGTTTTTCTAAAACCCAGTCTGAACCCCATCGGGCCCCTGAGAATCTTCTCAGGGGCCCGATTTTTTTATGCAAGTTGGTGAGTTATCGGAAATTCTTCTTGGCGTCAGTGTCATTCCCGTCGCGCCGGGATTTGAAGCCCGTTTTCTGCCTCTTAAAGACTGGTTTGGAATACGAAAGACGACTTTTGACGCGGGAGTCAAAGCATGAATCGAACGTTCAGGATGTGTACAGGTCATGTTGGGCGTGTTGCCCCATGCAATAAATAACACCGCGGTGTCGTTGTCTAACTAAAGATGCGTGGGTGACAAACGGTTTCATGACGATGCCCGCACGCGTTTCGGGTGTGCGATCAGAGAAGTCGAAGGAAGTGCAAATCGGGGTGTTTTGAAACTGGTGTGATGGGACATGCCGGGCTGGAAAGAGATATGCTGCATCGTAAAGACGAAGTGCCTTAACGGATTCGGTCAGGCAGGCTCGGGAAATAATCGCCGAAGCCGAGGCTGTTAAGGGGTACTCAAAATTTATCCCGGCGGCCCTATTTATGGAGGGCCCAAGCCGATAAAGCCGATCAATTGAACTTGCGTATCGTAAGTATTTTTGATACGGAAGTCCCTTGTGAAAGATATTTTCTTCTTGAATTAATGCTCCGAATATGTTAGAGATGCATTGAAAGTTAAGAAGGATGCCGGCGTCCTATCCCGATAGGCCGGGATTTGAGGCTCGTTTTCCGCGTCTTAAAGGGCGATTCTAAAGTCAAAGAATGCCTTTTGACGTGGGAATCACGAAGGGTATTTTGTATTGGGCGTGATACCCAATGTCATAAATAATACTCGCGATCAGTTTGCTCGTATGCTTTTTCGAGTGAATATATTTCGATTGCGTGTGATGTAAAGTATTCAATTAAAAAGACTTACCTGTGTTCCGTTGGGGAGAATCGACTGGCATGGGGGTCTCTTTTGGAACGTAACTTATGAGATATGATGACAATTCATTGGATTATCAGAAAAATCAAACCCACTTACAGAAAAAAGTATATCCAGCCGGTTTAGAGGCCACCTTCTCATTAGAGTATAAGCACCGTCTGATGTTTACCCGGAATGTGTTTGATCCCGATAATTCACTTTTGCTTGATTTACTGGAGCCCACTCGCGATAATAAGGCTAAGGTTGCGGTTTTTATCGATTCAGGTGTTGTTAATACCAACAGTATGCTCATCGATCAGATCAATGCTTTTATGCAGGGGCATGCCAGTCAGATCGAGCTGGCCAGTGATGTGCAAGTGGTTCCAGGCTCGGAGGAAATCAAAAACGTCCATCGTAATGTTGAACTGATCCTGAAGGATGTCAGTCAGTTTGGCTTATGTCGCAAATCTTATGTGATCGTCATTGGTGGCGGTGCGGTATTGGATGCGGTTGGCTTTGCCGTATCGATGGCCCATCGGGGGATTCGCTTGATCCGTGTGGCCACGACAACGATGTCTCAGTCTGATTCGGCGATGGGTGTCAAAAACAGCATTAACGCGTTCGAGAAGAAAAACTTTCTCGGTTTCTTTACAGTTCCCTGGGCGGTGATCAATGATGAGTCCCTATTGAAATCCCTGAGTGATCGCGATTGGGTTCAGGGCTTTTCTGAGGTCGTCAAAGTTGCTTTACTGAAGGATAAGGACTTATTTGGCCGTATCGAGGAGCACACGGCGCACATTAGGGATCGCAATGTACCGGCGGCGGTTTCGCTGATTCGTGAGAGTGCGAAATATCATTTTGAGCATATCACGCTTAACGGCGACCCGTTTGAATTGCAAGATGCCAGGCCGTTGGATTTTGGTCACTGGTCTGCCCATAAGCTTGAGCAAATGACGCATTTTGAATTGGGTCATGGTGAAGCGGTTGCCATTGGCCTGGCGATCGATACGACCTATGCCAACCTGATGGGGTGGCTCTCTGACAGTGAGCATCACCGAATTATCACGACATTACAGCAGTTGGGCTTTAAGCTATTTCATCCGGTGATGGAGCATACGTCATACCTTCTCAAAGGGCTAGATGAGTTCCGCGAACACCTGGGTGGAAAACTGACCATTCCGATGCTCCGAGGTATTGGCGAGCCGTTTGATGTTCACGAGATAGATACGGAGCAGATGCGTAACGCCATTACATACCTGGCGGACCTGTCGTAGACGCCCTCGTTCCTTTCTGTGAAATGGGAATTTAAAGAAGACGGCGGTCCGCTTTTGGCGGATTGAAATTCGTAAAATCACTTTTGACGCAACCATTGTAGAAAGTTTGCAATATGAAGAAGCGATTTAAGTTGGGGTTAATAATTACATTTGCTTCACTGGGTATTTTCTTGTCGGGCCATGCGGAGAGTTCCGCTGCGTCATCAGGACCGAGATGGTGGAAAGGCAATACGCACACGCACACATTCTGGTCCGATGGTCAGGACTATCCCGAAATGGTTGCCGATTGGTACAAGCAGCACGGCTATAATTTTCTGACGCTATCGGACCATAACGTTCTTTCGCAGGGGCAGCGATGGGTCAATATAACCGACCGGCATATCACAGGTGATATTCATAAGAAGTATCTTGAGCGTTTCGGCGTGAACTGGGTCCAGACACGACGGGATGAAGGAGAAAGGCAAGTACGATTAAAGCCGCTGAACGAATTTCGCCACCTCCTGGAAGAAACCAATCAATTTATATTGATACAGGGAGAAGAGCTGACGCCCGGCAAGGGTCACGTCAATGCGATCAACACGATAGAGCGGATCGGGGCACAAAATGGAAATACTGATATTGAGATCCTTCAAAACAATATCAATGCCGTTATCGAGCAGGAAGAACGAACGGGCCAGGAAATGCTCCCGCACGTCAATCATCCGAATTGGCGATGGGATTTTACTGCCGAAGACCTTTTTCCGCTTAAAGGTGAGCAGTTCTTTGAGCTTTACAATGCGGGGGGGACTTCATGCAATAATATGGGTGATGAAAATCACGTCGGTACCGAAAGGATGTGGGATATAATTCTCGCGATGCGGCTGGGAGTACTCAATCTGCCGGTCATGTACGGCATCGGCACCGATGATTCGCACACCTACCACGAAACCGGCCCGAAGCTTGCAATGCCAGGGCGTGCATGGATCATGGTTCGCTCGACACACTTAACACCGGAATACATCATAAACGCGATGGAGGCCGGCGATTTCTATACTTCCAATGGCCTGGTTTTAGACGATATCCAATTTGACGGCAAAACATTAAAAGTCAAGATCGACGCAAAGGCCGGCGTTTCGTATACCACACGTTTCATCGGGACGAAAAAAGGCTTTGACACCACCACCACATTGCACAAACACACCGATGGAAAGAATGAGCATATGACACGAATTTATAGCGATGAAATTGGCATCGTTCTTAAAGAAGTCAAAGGTTCTTACGCGGCGTATACTTTAACCGGTGATGAGTTATACGTCCGGGCGACTGTCATTTCAAGTCGGCCCAAGAAGAACCCTCATTTTACAGGAGAACTGGAAACCGCCTGGGTTCAACCGGTACTATTTAGCTCAACAAAATAGCCGGATTATTCCTTTTTGAATATATAATCACTTGGAAAATATCATGAAAAAATCAACATCAACATGTGATCGTACCGGTCTGATCGACTTGTACTTTTTAGAGCATCGGGCCAAACTCATTGATATTGGTGCATTTCTCGACCGTCTCAACCGGGCCGATGCCCCAGGGAATCCGGAAGATTTTCGCATCAAAGCATTTCAAAAAGCATCGGCTATACTTACCGATGAAAGCCCTGATAAAGCCAAAAGAATATTGGAAGTTTTTTCTGACCACACACCAGACCTGGCAGATTCAGCACCACTATCAAAAGGAGCAGCAGGGGCAGCTCAGGAGGAAGTCAAATGAAGTTCATCGACCCGCACATCCATCCATCATCCCGTACCACAGACGACTATGAACGTATGGCCCTCAGCGGCTGTGTCGCCATAACCGAGCCGGCCTTCTGGGCCGGATTCGACCGTGACAGTGCCCGCGGCTTTTATGATTATTTCCGTCAGCTCACAGAATATGAACCCAGACGTGCCGGACAGTATGGTATCAAGCACTACACCTGGATATGTATTAATCCCAAAGAAGCCGACGACCCCCAATTTGCCCGTGAAGTGATGGCGATTTTTTCAGAATTTCTTGACAAACCTAATGTACTGGGAATCGGCGAAATCGGCCTGAACAAAAATACAAAAAATGAACTGACCATCCTCGAAGAACAGATCGAGCTGGCCGCTCAATATAATCAGATGATCCTGGTGCATACTCCGCACCTGGAAGATAAGCTCAAAGGCACCCGATTGATCATGGATGCACTCGAGAATAACGGTAAAATCGATCCCCAACGAGTCATGATCGATCATGCCGAAGAGCACACCGTAGGTGAGATACTTGATCGAGGTTTTTGGGCGGGGTTGACCATCTATCCCAATACGAAATGCACACCGCAAAGAGCCGCCGATATCTTAGAAATACATGGCACCGAACGTATCTGGGTCAACTCGGCTGCCGACTGGGGGCCATCCGATCCTTTGGCGGTTCCCAAATGTGGTGTTGAACTAAAACGCCGTGGTCATTCGGATGAACTGGTCACCAAAGTCATTTTCGATAACCCGCAAACCTTCTTAAGTCAGAATGAGAGGTTTACCCTTTAAGATGAATAATACCCCCTGGCCCGGTGCGATAAGTGGTTATTGCAGTAATGTACATGCTGGAAGCGACCTGGACGAAACCATTGCCAACCTCACGACATATACGTTAAGGGTCAAGCAGCTCGTTTCGCCCGGCGAACCGATGGGAGTGGGATTGTGGCTGTCGGCCCGATCGGCCCATGCGATGGTTGCCGAAAACCGACTTTCTGAATTCAAGGCGTTTCTCGACGATCATGGCCTGATCCCGTTTACCCTGAACGGTTTTCCGTATGGTGATTTTCATGCGCCTGTTGTGAAGCGCAAGGTTTATCAGCCCGATTGGACAGATTTGCGGCGATATGATTACACGATCGAATTGGCGGGTATTCTGTCACGTCTCGTTGACGAGGGGGGGCATGCCAGCCTCTCCACATTGCCGCTGGGTTGGCCCCAGGGGCCGCGAGGTGACTGGCCGTACGCTCAAGCGGCCCAACAGCTATTTAAGCTGATCGCGTCACTGCGTGCTCTTGAAGAAGAGACCGGTCGGCGTATTACGGTCTCGCTGGAGCCCGAGCCGGGCTGTGTGCTGGAGAGGGCAACGGATGTTGTTTCATTTTTTAACAATTACTTATTGGGCAAGGGGCATGATGAGGCGGTGCTGCGTTACCTGGGGGTCTGTCACGACATCTGTCATACGGCCGTCATGTTTGAACGACAGTGTGAGACGCTAAAAGCGTACACGGCTGCCGGCATAAAAATTTTCAAGGTGCATGTGTCTTCTGCTGTTGAAGTGGACTTTACGGATATGTCGGTTGAAGATAAGGCCCAGGCATTAAAACAATTGCAAAGTTTTCACGAGCCAAAATATTTGCATCAAACATGCATTCAAAGGGATGAACAAACTTTATTTTATGACGACCTGATCGATGCGGTCGAGGCTGAAGCCCCTGTCGGGGTGTGGCGTACGCATTTTCATGTTCCCATTTACCTGGATACTGTGGGTTTATTACGGGCCACGCGTGATGATCTTATTGAGGGGGTTCTGTCTGTAAAGGAATATTCTGCCTGCGATCTCTTTGAGATCGAGACCTATGCCTGGGGGGTGTTGCCCGAAGAATTACAGGTTTCTGACCTGGCGGAGGGGATCGCTTCGGAATTAAAATGGTTCAAAGATACTTTTACTGAAAGGCTATAATGGGTTCTACCGGGAGCGTATTTTTTAATTATGCCCAGCTGCTGCGTCTTTCGAACCTGCCGACCTGCCTGGCCAATGGCCTTACCGGTGCGGCGATCGGCATGCAGTTTGAGGCGTTGAACGTAACGAAGCTTGTGGCCCTGGTGGTTGTGATCAGTTGTTATTATTGCGGCGGGATGATCTTAAATGACTTATGCGACCTGTCCTATGACCGGTTACATCGCTCGGAACGTCCGCTTGTTTCGGGTGTTATTTCATATTGCGCGGCCCTGGTGGTTACCGGGGTTCTTTTTATTTCCGGAACGGCCATTCTTTATGTTGTTGCTGCGCATGCATTGGTTGTTGCCGCGCTGTTGCTGCTATTTATTATTTTGTATGATCTTTTGCACAAGAAATACAGTGCCAGCGTTGTGCTGATGGGGGGGTGCCGTGCGCTGGTGTACATGACTTGCGCTGTTGCGGTTGCCGCCCCTTCGGAGGCGATGGCCGTTTTGTTGAAGAGTTTACCGTTTGCGATGTTGCTTGGATTTTATACCCTGAGTATTACCCTCGTTGCCCGGATGGAAAATCAACCCCGGCTGGATTATCGTAAATGGCTGTCCGTTGTCATGCCGTTGGTTCTGATAGGGGTCCTCTTTTTTGTTCGTCCCACACAGGTTTTCTATGCGGTCATGGCCGGCGTTGTGTTGAGTCTTTGGATGATCCGTGGCTGCCGATTTGTTTTTGTCAGGCCACCTAAAATCAAATTGTCTATCTTAACCTGGCTGTCGGGCATGTGCCTGGTGGACGTGTGGTTTTTAACCGTGCTTGACCGGCCTGTATTGGCGATATTTGCCGGCGTCTGTTTTGTCATCACCGTGTATGGGCATAAACGTATTTCGGGGACTTAGCCGGTAGAGACCGGCCCGATTGTTCGAACCGCAAGGCCCAGAGAAATTGTCAAAAAAATATTTACGCCTTTTGACGCAACCCTCCAGTAGAAGAGATCAGAATATGTCACAATCCGTAGCCGTCATTTTAGTTGTAGGGTTGAACCGCTCACTGATTACCGATGCGGCTCCTAACTTGAAAGCCTTCGTCAATGCCGGGACCCTCCGAACGCTTGAGCCGGTATTACCGGCGGTGACCTGCAGTGTTCAGTCCAGCATGTTAACCGGGCGGGATGTTTGCGACCACGGGGTGGTTGCCAACGGCTGGTATAACCATGATATGGCGGAGATCCAGTTTTGGAAGCAATCGAATAAGCTCGTAGAGGGTGAGAAGGTGTGGGATGCCGGTCATCGCATGGCCCCGGCGATTCAGACGTTAAATATGTTCTGGTGGTACAATATGAACACCACGGCGGACTATTCGGTGACTCCCCGGCCGATGTATAAGGCGGATGGCAGAAAGATCCCCGACTGCTATTCCCAGCCGGGCTATCTTCGCGATGAGCTGCAGGAGCGGCTGGGGACCTTTCCGTTGTTTAATTTCTGGGGGCCGGCCACCTCGATCAAGTCGAGTCGCTGGATCGCGGATGCGACCATGCATTGCCATGAGAAACTTGATCCGGGGCTGACGTTGGTGTATCTGCCGCATCTGGATTACGGTTTGCAGAAACTTGGGCCCGATCATCCTGAAATACCTCAACATGTCGCCGAGGTCGATGCTGTTGTGGGTGAATTGATCGACTATTTTACCTCCCGTTCGGTCACTCCCATTATCGTCAGTGAATACGGGATCGAGCCGGTCGATACGCCCATTCCTATCAACCGGCATCTCAGGGAGGCCGGCGGTATTGCGGTGCGAAAAGAGCAGGGTCTGGAGCTGTTAGACCCGAGTGCTTGCGGCGCGTTTGCGGTGGCGGATCATCAGATCGCTCATGTCTATGTTAAAGATCCAAGCGACCTGGGGAAATACAGAACTCTGTGCAGTCATATCGAAGGGGTTGACGCGGTCTATGATAAGGCGCAGCAGGCGTCGCTGAAGATCGGTCATCCACGTTCCGGCGACCTGGTCTGTGTGGCGGCGAAAGGCTGCTGGTTCAGTTATTATTACTGGCTGGACGACGCGGTGGCGCCGGATTTTGCCCGTTGTGTGGATATTCATCGCAAGCCGGGGTATGACCCCGGTGAGCTCTTTTTAGACCCGGCGATAAAATGCCCGAAGCTCAAAATAGCTGCGAAATTGCTAAAAAAGAAACTCGGTTTTCGTACCCTTATGGATGTTATCCCGCTAGACGGCTCGCTGGTCAAAGGCTCTCACGGCCGAACGAGCCTGCCGGAAGAGCTTTCGCCGGTCATAATAGCACCCAATGACCTTGGTGCGGGGCAAACAGCGATTCCCTGCCAGCAAGTGTACGGGCTAATTCTGAATCAATTGCGATAGAGGCCAGGGGCCTCTCCCGACAGGTCGGGACTTGGAGCCGGTTTTTTGCATCTTAAAGGCCGGTATATCGCTGCGGAATTGACTTTGGAGGTGGGCGTCAATAACCAGGAGTTTCATCTTGCAATAGCCTCTTTTTTCATCAATAATGATGCCAGCGTCAGAAGTATTTTGAAGTGCTGATTCTGTCTTTTAATCGACGTTTTTATGTGTCAACATTGATTTGTGACGCAACGATCAGCACTATTTCAGACCGAGAATGCTACGATAGTTGCAATGTTATAAGAATATATAGGAGAATAATTATGATCAAACCGGATGGCATTATTGAAATGGCCAGTGCGTTTTATGAATCTTGCGTACTGTTTACCGCATCGGACCTTGGGATTTTCGCCAAACTTGCTGAGCTTGGTGAAGCGGACGTTGCAACGTTGGCCGGCGAGCTGAAGATTGATGAACGCGGGGGCCGGCTGCTACTGGATGCGTGTACGACGCTGAATCTACTTGAGAAAGAGGGCGTGCTCTACCGTAACACGCCAGAGAGTCAATTTTTCCTGGTGCCCGGTTCGCCAGGGGACCTTTCGGGGGCCATTCGGTATAACCGGGATGTCTATGGGGCCTGGGGGAAGCTAAAGGAACTGGTGACTACGGGTGCGCCGGTGGAGAAGCCTGATTTGCACCTTGGTGATGACGCCGATCGGACACGAACCTTTGTTTTATCGATGCATTATCGGGCGTTGGGTATCGGTCGCGCGGTGGTGCCGCTCTTAGATTTTTCGGGGTGCAAAAAGGTATTGGATGTTGGTGGGGGGCCAGGGACCTATTCGGTATTGATCGCTGGTGCCAACCCGGCGGTTGAGTGTATTGTGTTAGATTTGCCCGAAGTGGCGAAAATAGCCGGTGAGCTCATTGAGCAGCAGGGAATGTCGGAACGCGTGAAAACGCTGCCCGGCAGTTATCGAACCCTGGACTTTCCTGCTGGCAACGATGTGGTGAATTTCTTTGGGGTTCTGCATCAGGAATCACCCGATAGCATTCGCGAGCAATTCAAAAAAGCGTACGATTCACTCAATGACGGCGGCAGGGTGAATGTGATGGACATGATGACGGACTCGACGCATACGCAGCCGAAATTCAGTGCGCTATTTGCTGTGAATATGGCCCTGACAACAGAGAACGGCTGGGTTTTCTCCGATTCGCAGGTGATGGGCTGGTTGCATGAGGCCGGGTTTACCGATCTGACGGTGACGCCGCTGCCATCCCCGATGCCGCACTGGTTGGTGACCGGGAAAAAAGAGGACTAAGCAGGTCGAGGTGGTACCTGCAGGGCGAGTCTGGGGTATCGGATGGCGAGGGTCATTTCGAACGGGGCGTTGTGGCCTGTTGCGCTATGCCTAAAGAGGACCTTGGCGTGCGTGGTCATGATATTGAAAGGCAGGCTTTGATCGCTGGGCAGTGATCGACGTATAAAAAAGTGCGAAAGTAAACTAAAACAGGGTTATTGACTTGCGATGTGGGAGCCAATCATGACAATGAAGATGAGATCTGCGATTCTATCTGTGGCACTTATTCCCGTAATTTTCTTCGGCTGTGATAAAAAAATTACTCAGAGCCTTTCGTTCGGGGTAACGGATGAGCCTTATTTTGGTTGGAAATTTTCAAAAGGCGACTTTCCCAACGCGTTTGAAAATGATTTTGACGACAGTCAATGGCAGTTCATTGAGGTTCCGCACGACTGGTCCATCTTGGGGCCCTACGATCCGAATAATCCATCGACCGGCCAGGGCGGCTATTTGCCGACCGGCATTGGCTGGTACCGGAAAGACATCCCAATTGACCGGGTAGACCCGGAGAAGCAATACCTCCTTCTTTTCGATGCGGTTTTCATGAATAGTCAGGTCTGGTTAAATGGCAAAGAAGTGGGCGGGCGGCCTTATGGCTATGTCAGTTTTTACTTCGATATTACTGATAAGCTTCAGCCAGGCGTCAATACCCTGGCGGTGCGAGTTGACAACGAAAAAGCGCCTAATGCCCGATGGTATCCTGGGTGCGGCATCTATGGTGATGTGACCCTGATCGTTAAAAACAAGATCAATTTTGACCAGTGGGGCGTTTTTGTTCGTACGCCGGAGGTCACCGCCGAGCGGGCCACGGTTGCCGTTGACGCGACACTGAACAACGGAACCGATAAAGAGCAGAATGGTATCGTTGAGACAGTCATTCTTAATTCGGAGGGCAGCGAGGTGGCGTCATCGCGGCAAGCGGTGAGCCTGCCGGCGGGAAAGGCGGTGGTTGCGAAGCCGGAATTACAGGTTGATGCTCCATCGCTGTGGTCGCCGGAATCGCCTTACCTGTATACCCTGGTGACCCGGATTAAAATTGACGAGACGGTGATGCACTCTGTGGCGACCCCATTGGGCATCCGTTCTTTGACGTTTGACTCCAATAAAGGTTTCTTCCTTAATGGTAAATCGACGAAGCTAAAGGGGGTTTGCGAACATTCAGATGGCGGGCTGGTGGGTTCGGCGATTCCTGAGAAGGTGTTGCGTCGTCGTCTTCAGATCCTCAAGGATATGGGGTGTAATGCCATTCGTGTGTCTCATAATCCCCGCCGGCCGATCTTTTATGACCTGTGTGATGAAATGGGGATGATGGTCCTGGACGAGATCTTTGACGGGTGGGGGGGAAAGACCTCACACGATTACGGCCAGCATTATTTCAAGGAGTGGTGGAAGACCGATGTGAGGGACTGGGTGAAGCGTGACCGGAATCACCCGTGTGTCATTATGTACAGTATTGGCAATGAAACCGGGATCACGGATGAGTATAACATTTCGGGCGAAATAAAGAAATATGACACGACCCGCCCGACGACCGGCGGGAGCCTGTTCTATGGTGTTGATGTGGCCGGGTTTAATGCCCCGGGTGGGACGCCGGGGATACTGGAGAAGTTCCATAAAGAGAATCCTGAAAAGCCAGTGGTGCTGACTGAAGTGCCTCATACCTTGCAGACGCGGGGCTTTTACCGCACGCTGACCTGGTGGCGAAGTCGGGGGATCTCAAGGAATTCATTTCCGGCGTACAATGACAAGCAGATATTTTTTGACGGTCATGCTCGTTACAGTTCCTCGTATGACAATTGCGGTGTTCGGATCACGGCGCGTACCTGCTGGAAGCGGACAAAGGAAACGCCGTGGATCATGGGCGAGTTTCGATGGACGGGCTTTGACTATTTGGGGGAGGCATCGTTTGGCGGTGGAAAATGGCCGGCCAGAATCTGGAATTTTGGCATTATTGATCTGTGCGGTTTCCCTAAAGACCACTATTACTTCTACCAGAGTCAGTGGACCGAGACGCCGATGGTGCATCTTCTGCCGCACTGGACCCATCCGGGTATGGAAGGTGTTGTGATTCCGGTGGTCGGCTATTCCAACTGCGAGGAGGTGGAGCTGTTCCTGAACGATAAGTCGCTGGGCAGGATACCCCCGCGTGATTTACTGGATTTTGTCTGGCGGGTGCCTTATGAGCCGGGGACGTTAAAAGCGGTGGGCTATCGTGACAATAAAGCGGTCGCGACGGAAGTATTTCATACTGCAAGCACTCCCACGACGATCGAGCTTTCGGCTGATAATGTGGTCATGAACGCTGATAATGTTGATATCAGCCATTTGACCACGACGATTAAAGATGCCGCGGGGC
>JAIPFO010000065.1 GCA_021736565.1 Phycisphaerae bacterium
CGCGATCAAACTCGGAGTGTTTCACCGCAGGGTCCACGAACAATTTAGCCGGCATCTGGAAGTGGACAGCGATGATGTCATTGATGTCTAAAAAAGGTTTTGGGTGTCCCTTATTTTTTGGGGCGTCGGATCCTTACCCGGTCGAACCGACGACGCCCCCGGCGATCATTATAGAACGCGTTTACAACCGACTGTTCAGATGCGGAAAAAAGGTTCTCCCCCCCCCTACCGGTGCTGATGGCCAGGTGATCCAATGTATCGACGTGACACCACAGGTTTATCGGACCTGCCCGAGTTCAGTTGGGTCAAACGCGTCCCTCCAAAAAAGAGAGACGCGTGGCGGGTCATCGTGGTCCAATATTTCCCATACCAGTATTATCGGCCTGCAGGTTGTGGCCGATCGGGGCCATCGCAAAAAAACACCATCACCATACAAGGTCTGTGCCCCCCCACTCAAGCGAACGTCAAAGACAACGCAGAGCTTCACAGCGGTCCTGTCATAGCGAACTTAGCCGCAACCTTTGGCGTGAATATCGACGCCAGGGTCATATCCCGAAAGACCTGGATTTGAAGACTTTTTTCCACAACTTAAAGGAGGAGATGAACGACGTGAAACTTTTTTGACATGGGAGTCAATATTATTCTGCCATAAATATTCACGCAGGGTCTATAAACAAAATACAGAGGCGTTGCATGGGTATTTTGCAGGTTGCTCCAACGTTGGCTTTCAGATTTTTGAGGCCAGATCCAATGTACAGCAGGAATTTTGCATACTTTTTTTACAATACATACTCCCGGATATGACCTCGAAAGCCGTTAAAATATTCATAATTGCATTCTAATCGCCCTCCGGTGACATTGGGATAAATCTATCACAATAAAAAAGTACGAATGCACTCCCAGGTGTCGTGTATCAATAATCGTCCAACTTCACCTCTGGCCGATGAATTCCAACGAACGCCGGTGATATCCACACACGCATTATTTGTACGGTACAGAGTCGATCTTGAAAATCCAGGTACTCAATGATGGCTGTTTCACGTGAAACATGTGTTTCTTTCGCCGGTATCATTTCTTTTGTAAATCCTTTTTCTGCTGGTTGCGTCATAATTCAACATTACCCATTAAGAACGTCCATTAAGATGCAGATGTCCGTCAGGGACGGAGGAATACAGAAGTCGTGTTAATTTTTCTCCATGCCTGGCTGAATCTATATTTTTGAACAGCACCGTGGGGAGGTCGTTTTGTAAGTATTTGGCAGCAAAGATTTTTTGATATTGAAATACCTTTTATATTGAGGGGTGGGTGGGTCAGAAGTATCGGTTTCACGTGAAACATGAGATTTTTTTGATCTTCCAATCTTTGAGGTTAAACCCGGTGATGCCCTGTTGCGCTTCATGCCCCACCATCTTTACCGCTGGCATGGCCGTTCCTTAACAAATGAAATCATGCGAAATAGGGTCAAAATCATCTCAGCGGCTTTTCTGGGGCCTTCGACCCGCTGATTGGGGGGTTCCGGCCCTTGCCGGTTGGGGATAAATGAATGTGACTCTTTCCTGGACGGAGGGATATGATTCCCTGGGTTTGGCGTCAAAGTCTGTGTATGAATTTCATTCTGGCGTTATAATGCCGGAAGCAGGCTGTAAAGAATTGATAACCCTGGTATCTTAAATCATGGCATGGGCCGTAGCGAACAAACCCTGATTTTAGTGGTGGGGGGTCAAAAGTATTGGTTTCACGTGAAACATAAATATTTGCATATCCGATAGGGGGGCAGAGCTGGTCCATTGAATTACGATTTTGAATTAGATGCATACGAAACGAGTGTCTCACCAGAAGCATTTTCCCTCTTTGAAAATGTTCCTTTGAAAAGAGGTTGAAAACGGGGCCCAAAACACCTGAGCCCCAGGGATCACCAAGGATAAAAGTGGGGGGGCCATGAGCACCCAGCCTTGAGATCGCCCGGGGAGGAGTGGGATATTTTGGAAATTCCTTGCAAAGTCTGATATGATAGAGGATAATAAAGTTAAAGAGAAATGTATGATATATACACAACAAACATATAAGGATATTAAGGAAATATATAATGGCAGAGACCAGGAAACGTTTAGGGCGGGGGCTAGATTCTTTATTATCTTCAACGCGTTTGCAAGAATTGGATGAGGTTTCAACGCCCGCACAAAAAGAAAAAAAGACGCCCGCCAGTATTGATACGAGCAAAGAGTATGTCGCGGAGATCGAATTGGACCGGGTAAAGCGAAATCCGCACCAACCGCGATCACACTGGGATGAAGAGAAATTGCTGGAGCTGGCCGATTCCATCAAGGCGAATGGTTTGATTCAACCCATTTTGGTACGCCCAATGGGAAAGGGCTTTCAGCTTATCGCCGGTGAACGACGATTGCGCGCGACTAAAATGGCGGGCATAAAAAAAATTAATGCCATTGTCCGGCATGCCAGTGAAGAGCAGATGCTTGAATGGGCGTTAATCGAAAATATCCATCGTGCCGATCTGGGACCGCTGGAACGGGCCCTGGCCTATAAAAAATATCTAACAGATTTCTCTTTGAGCTCCCAGGAGGCGGCCCAGCGACTTGGCGAAGACCGGTCCACCATTTCCAATTATGTTCGGCTTCTGGTTTTACCCGAAGAAATTAAAGAATTCCTCAGTAACCGAAAATTATCCATGGGTCACGCCCGGGCGCTATTGGGCCTGGCCGATTCAGGCCAACAGATGCAATTGGCCGTGATGGCTGTGGAAAAAAGAATGTCCGTCCGAGAGCTGGAACGAAGGATCCAGGACCTCCATAAAAGGGCTGATAAAAAAACGCCCGTCACCCCACCCGCCAAGAACAGCCATATTCTTGATCTTGAAACTGAAATGACCCGTTCGATCGGCACAAAAGTGACCATAAAAACCAATGGCCGAACCGGCCACAAAGGAAAGATAATCATCGATTTCTACAACCTGGACGATTTTGATCGACTCCGAGAAATACTAGCGTAAGGGACTGACGACAACCTTTATTAAGGGACACCCACATTGGAACCTCCAAGCACTCCCATCACGCCCCTGGAAACAGACGCCCAAATGTCCCGGCGGCATTTGCGGCGGAAGCGACAGATCGTCTTAGGCTCGTTGATCGCCCTACTGCTGGTCTCATGTGCCTATCGGTTTTATCAATATCATCATTATGTGACCCGCCCTTTGGTTCTCACCCGGTCTGGATCCAACAGCCAACCCCTGCCCCTCGCCGATAAGATCAATCCCAACCGGGCGCCCTGGTCTTCGCTGACACGCCTGCCGGGTATCGGCCCACAGAGGGCCCAGGACATTATCGAATATCGAAAACAATATGACCAGAAACGCCATGACTCATCGCAGCCCTTCAGCAATGCCCAGGATTTACAGAAGATTAAAGGCATCGGCCCCAAAACTGTAGAAAAGTTAAAAGATTATCTTGTATTCCAGTAACTTCTGCGTTAAAAGTTTATTATGTATTTAGTACGCTTTCGTACTTTTTATTTTTGAATCATTTGTTTGTTGTTGATGCAGGGCTGTTAGAATGCATTTTTGAAACATTTATTGTAACATCAAATGATATTCCGCTGTTACCCTTTATTTCATTTGTAAGCTAAAGCCCTGCTGAACAGTGAATTAACGTATAAAAAAGTACGAAAGTTAACATTTACAACCCCTTTGAAATTGAAACGTCAACAGAAAGTGATAACGAGCCCACATGGAACAATGGCAAGTACAACGCGGTGCTGGAAAATGCAGCGGCAGTGACAAAGAACTCCTGCCGGACGAAGAATATTACGCGGCCTTGATCGAAACCCAGGACGGGTTCGAGCGAAAAGATTACTGCCTGGAATATTGGAATGAACACGCCCCGGAAACCTATTGCTTCTGGAAAACGCGTGTGCCGGTCAAGAACGCGAAAAAGAAAATGTTCGTCGATGACGGCATCCTGATCAACATCTTCGAACGGTTGGCCAACGAAGACGAATCGGTCAAGATCAATTTCCGCTTTGTTCTCGCCCTGATCCTCATGCGAAAACGGATCTTGAAGTATGAAGACTCCAAGCGCATCGACGAACAGGAAGTCTGGAAAATGCGATTCGTGCGCGATAAAAAAACCCATAACGTTATCAATCCCCAGCTCAATGATGACGAAATTGAAAAAGTGTCCCAGGAACTCAACGCGGTCCTTCATGGAGAAGTGTCATGAACCTGTCCACCAGCGGTCATAAAAAATACGGATTGTTTCGAATAGCAACTGGCTTTAAAAGCAAGGGGGTTCTATTAATTTCGATGATCGTCATGATGAGCGGCTGTGGCTGCTGGCGGCCCCAAAAACCATTACCACCCATCCAAAGCCCCATACCGCTGCACCAGGCCATCGATATTTATAATGGCAACATACAATCCATTCGCTCGTTTACCGCTAAATTATCCCAATGGGAAATCCAGCTTTACGACAATGATAAAAAATATCACTTCCGTGAAATCGGCGGAAAATTCTTCTATACCCCGCCCGGTGAAAACCAGCAGCGGGCCCATTTATTCCTCAGCGCGCTAAGGCCCTTCGGTACCGCCTGGGTCCTTGGGTCTAATGATAAAGAATATTGGATGACGATCGAACTGAACAAATCCGGCCTCTGGGGAAAATATGAACACCTGGGCAAACCATGCGCCAGCCAGGTCCCCATCGACCCGCAATATATCCTGGAAATGGTCGGCCTTCGCCAAATCCCCTACCAGGTTGATCAGCCGCCTTACCCGGTTTATAAAATATACCCGGATCATTATATTATTGAATATCTCGAACCCTCGGACAATGGGCTCTGGCTTCAACGTGAGATCATCATCAGTCGTCGCACCGACCGCCCAGAAGAGATCAACGTCTATGACCCCTCCGGTCAGCGCATCGGCCAGAGCCCCATAAAAAAATATAAACAACTGGATAAGACCTGGCTCCCCGCCGAGATCGAACTGAATTACCCAACCAACAAATCCTTTATCCGATTGAAGTTATCGAGTTTCAAATTTAAAGATAATATCAAACCCAAATTATTCACCCGTCCTCAAAATCCTCCGGGCATAGAAGACTACCAGCAAATTGACAAAGATTGTGATAATGAATAAAACTATACCATACAGTGTCCCCACAAAAACAATATCCCTGACCTTCCTGGTATTAGCAATGCTGGTGAGTACGATCCTGGCCACCGACACCCTGCCGTCACCAACACCGGCACCCCCCAAACTTCTTACTACCGGCGACCCGTCAGGCCTCTACATGGTCCTCCCTCGGCCGCTCAACGGTCAAAATGGATTCTATATCTACCATCGCAAGAAAACCGATTCGCGTTTTATCGGAACCGCCTGGTATCAGGGTCAACCGATAATTGCCCAGGTCTTTAACGGCCGGCTGCATCTCTTCTTCGAAAAGGGCAGCAGCATGAGCTATAACCTTTTTGGCAATCAAACCGAAAAACGCATCCCCACGGATTACGACCTGATCGCCTGTACCGCCAGTGCCGACCAGCTCCTGGCCCTGGTCAGGCCCAAAGCCGCACAACCCCAAACGGACCCGGCGGCCCCTGACCATAAAGTCTCCGGCGTCAATAAAGGACTGGTCATTCTCAAACGAAAAGCCAATACCGATTGGGACGTTTTCTATTCCCTCCCATCGGTACCCGACACCCTCTCGCCGGGTCAGCTTAAGCTGGCATCCTATAATGACACGCCCTACCTGTTTGCCCTCATAAAGGGCCAGATCTTTTTGTTCGATATCAATAACATAAAACCGCCCACGCATTTAAGCGATGCGCTGACCCAGGTCAAAGCGTTCATGCCGATCGTCCTGAATCAGGAAATGATCCTGACGGTCGCCCATGGGGATAATGCCGGTGATTCAAGCCCGGTACAACTCTCGATCGGCCGTCCTGGCCCTGACGGCCAATGGACATTTGGCAGTCCATTACTCAGCAACACCAAACCGCTGACCGTTTCACCCGAAAATATTTCCGTAACCGCTTACGGCCAGAATCTCGCTTTTTTCAATTATCAAACAGCAGAAACCATTCTCTGGGGCCAATATTCTCCAGCGGGCAAAGAACTGGCAACGCTAACACCGATCCCCGCACTGCAATATAAAACCCCACCATGGCTCAAGCAACTTGAAAACTTTTCTATCCTGCCCTTACTGATCACACTGTTCCTGCTCTACATCTATCGGAAAGAAGCATTCAATAAATCCCAACCGCTCATGCCCCATATCCAACTGGCGCCGTTTATCACCCGGGTCATCGCCTTTATTTTTGATCTCTCCATTCTATCTCTTCTCAGCGATATGGTGATCCAGATCGCCAGCATCAACACCCCCACAGAATTGCTCGAATCCAATTACTTGATGACCGTTTTCATCGACCAGGTTCAGCAAGGCGCGATCCCGCCCCATATCTTGAACTATATCATGACCACGCTGGCGATCACCTACATTGTCACCGTGATCTACTTTACGGCCTTTGAAATGTTACTCAGTGCCACCCCGGGAAAATTCGCCATGAATATGGTGATTACAGATGTGGATGGAAAAAAACCAACTCTCAAACAAATTGTCATACGGAACCTCGTTCGATTCTTCTTTCTCGAATTTTACCCGATCATTCTTTTTACATACCGCCGCCAGCGGATCGGCGACCTGCTGGCCAAAACCATCGTCGTGACAAAAAAGATCATGATTCGACCCAGCGATAGCGTCTCAAAAGGAAATAATTTCGACCAGCATGACGCCCCCTGATACTTCGATGCGTCACGCAGCATGACCCCTCCCGCCAGAAGGGGGGGGATGTGGATAACCGGGCCGCTTCACCTTCACGCCAACGCCGGTGGCGCCGCTACCAATCCAAGGCCAGCAGGTCAGGAAGTTTCCGGATCGAAATCGGCGGTCTCGCCATTTCATTGACCGGCTGATCATTCATATTCTCCCCGGTGATCCAGATCGGTGTCATGCCCATGTCATAAGACCCCTGCACATCACAGTCAAACTTATCGCCAACATAGGCACACACAGCCGCCGGAATTTTCATGGCATCCATCGCCGTCTGAAAAATAACCTTGTCCGGTTTGATAGACCCCACAAGGGCCGAATCGATCATCGTTTCAAAATAGCGGTCATACGAATACTGCTCGCACCATCCCTGGACATTCCCCCAGTTGTTACTGATACATCCCAAACGAAATCGTCCTTGCAGTTTTTCCATGACCCCCAGGTTTCGTTCCAGGCATCGCTGAGCATCCGCCATGAATTCCCCGGCCACCTCATCCGGTTCCCAGCCATCCCAGTTGCCCCCGTCGCCATGGCCGTTATGCGCAACCATCTTTGCATGGATCTTCTCGCACATTCGCCCAACAGTCCCCGCCATGCTCAAGGTCGGCGTATCGGCCATTTGGGTCATACCGTCGGCCGCCGCCCTGGCCATGGCCGCAAATGCGACACCATCAAGGCCCGGAACCCGTTTGGCGACGCCCGCATAAATACGCGTAAACCAATCAATGCCGTCCCCGTCCAGGGTCCCGCCAAAATCAAATAATATTGCTTGAATTTTTTCCATTAACAATACAGGTCCTATTTACGTACATACGCTTCAAATTTAACCAGTAAAACTTTCGTGATCGGCCCCGGGCGCCCCGTCCCGATCGACCGGCCATCAATTTCAACTACGCCGATCACCTCCGCGGCGGTCCCCGTCAGAAAAATCTCATCAGCAATGTAAAGGTCATAACGCGTTAAATTCTGCTCGAACATTTCATACCCATTTTCACGCGCCAGCTTGATCACAACATTCCGGGTGATCCCTTCCAGGGCCCCTGAGGATGTCGGCGGCGTATAAATCTTACCATCCCGAATAACAAAAATGTTATCCCCGGTCCCCTCGGTCACATAGCCTTCATGATTGTACATGATCGCTTCGAGCATGTCCCGGTCCAGGGCTTCCAGCTTGGCCAGAATATTATTGAGATAATTCAAGCTTTTGATCTGAGGGTTGACGCACAACGGGTGATTCCGCATGGTATTGGCACTGATCACGCGCAAGCCATTTTCGTACAACTCCAGAGGATAAAGCTGGATACAGGAAGCAATTATTATGATCTGCGGCGTCTTACAGGTCAACGGATTTAATCCAAGGGAGCCCTTGCCCCGCGTCACGATCATCCGAATATAACCATCCTGAATATTATTCGCTTCAACCGTCGTCTGGGTATTTCTTGCCAGTTCGTCCGGGTCACTGGGAATCGGCAGCCGAATCGCTTTAGCCGACATATAAAGCCGGTCAATGTGGGCCTTCAGTTCAAATACCTTACCCCCATAGACGCGAATGCCTTCAAAAACCCCGTCGCCATAAAGCAAGCCATGATCGAATACGGAGACTTTCGCTTCCGATTCATCTACCAATCCATCATTGAGCCATATCTTTAAGCCCATATCTCACCTTTTCTAATTATCCAGATTATCTACATCTATTTCCAATTTCATCATCCGGCTGAATACTCGCCAGCCGAGCCTCATACTGTACCAGAAATGACCGACATCCTCCATTATTTTTTGCCCATATTTATTTATGAAGCACGCCATCTGAAAAACAGGCATCTGTTCATAATTTGTGAAATAAAAGGCATAAAACTAAAACATGGTACGCCCAGGCCGCGTCGCCTTTTGCCCGGAAGCGCAATGCAGACGCCCGCGTCATTTTTTTAAGATAGTTCATTGCTCGGATTTTAGTATAATATCGGGAAAGATCAGTTGTGACGCCAGCGTCATTCCCGGCGCGCCGGGATTTGACACTCGTTTTTTGACTCTTAAAGGTGGGTCTGCCTTTGGCAGATCGACTTTTGACGTGGGTTTCAATGGTACGGGTCTTTTTTGGCCCTGGGAAATGAATTTGTGAACAGTTACAGGAGATTTATTATGGTTAATGATGATAATCTTGGTCCTGAATCAGGAAATGAGCGTTTGGAGGCGGAGATCGATTCGAATCTTGAAAATGAATCACCCGCTGAAGAAACGGCCGAAGAAGGTCGGCCATTGAGTCATCTCTTTCCGGATGATTTTACGTTCCCGCCGGTTGATGAGATGGACGCTGGCCAGCTCGACGAAAAACTCACGGCGATCGAGGATATTTTCGAGGCGAATTATATTGAATTGGCATTGGTGGATGGCCTGCCGGATAGACTGATCTATCAATTTCTGATCGAAGATGCGCTGCAAGAACCGATGGATTTTTCATTTGGCCCCGACGATTCTTCCATATGCTGCATCAATGGCTGTGGCGGAGATTGCCCGACTTGTTTCCAAAAAGATTATTGTGATATCGCGCTCGATAGAAACTTAGACGGATACTAAAACCAGAATCAACTCATAGAAACGAAAGAGAACTGAAATGAGACAGGTGTCGCTATGGAAGGAATCTGCAAGCATGGGCCAATCAACCTCGCTGGTTTTTGGGATGACGGCACTGATCGGGCTGGGAATACTGTTTCCATTAACACCGTTCGCCGCAGCGAAGGAGACCACCGCCCCGGGGCAATTTGAGCTCCTTTTCCCCGCCAACAATGCGGTGACCTATGCCACGACCTATGGTGACACGCCGCTTTTGGCCTGGCAGGAGAGTTCTGGTAGCGCCTCTGGCATCGACCACTACGAGGTCTGGATGGATGGGGCGAATGTTGATAATATTCCTGCGGGTCTCTACGGCCATTTACCGGGAGAGAAAGTCGGTAATTATGAACCCTTCAGGCCCTTTGGTTTCCTGGCGGCAGAAAAAGTTTATTATTATACGCCCCTGGTTTCGACGCTCTCAGCCGGCTCTCACCAATGGCATGTTAAAGCAGTGGATAAAGACGGCAACAAGCGTCGGTCCAATAGTATGTTTAACTTTAAGGTAGAGGATTTTTCACCTGCCAAAGTTTTTGTTAATCACCTGGGCTTTCTTTCCAACGCCAATAAAAGGGTTGTCGTTGACAGCGGTGTCAACGCGTCTTCGTTTGAGGTGCTTGACCTGGCCGGTCAGGTCGTTTTTTCCGGAGATCTAAAAAGTGGTGGCGGCGCTTTCGGCAATAACCTGGTCGGGGACTTCACCGGGTCCGGAGTTTCAGGAACGTACAGGATCAAGGCGAGGTCAGCATATTCGATGTGGTTTCCGATCGGGCTTGAGGCGAGACTTAACTACGAGAGTTATCTGCGGAAATACCGTAATGCTTATACCAGGAAGAGGTGCGGCGAGACGACGGTAAACTGGGGCGGCAAGGCCTGTCATCTTGAGGATGCCAGGATGGATGGCGGTAAACGTCATGGGATCACTGGCGGGTGGCATGCCAGCAGCGATGTTAGAAAAATAATGCGCATTTTGCAGCCGGGGCTTTACGGCCTTATTGAAATGAAGAGGATTATCAACCCCGCCTGGGATCGCGGCGATGACAGCATTCTTGATGAGATCAAGTGGGGCAATAAATACATCCACCAGATGCAGCTTGACAGCGGTGCTGTCGTGCAGCATTATTACCTCTGGTGTGGTGCAAAGGATTGGGGCGAAAGCATAAATCGGTATACGAATAACATCATCGGCGATTCCGATGACAGGGTCCTTGAAGAAAATACATTATTAATTGACATGGTCTCGCAAAGCAGGTTCATTAAGAATCAGACCTCGATATACCGCCTGTACAAAGATACCGATCCGGCGTATGCTAAAAAATGCCTTAAGGCGGCTGAAAGGTGCTACAACTACTTCGTGAAAACATGGCCGGTCGTAACCGAATATGAGACCACGTTTAATGCCAGACCCTACATGGAAACGGTAACAGACCTTATGCCCCTGGCTTATGGTATTAGAGCGAACTTATACATGTATTTAGCGACGGATAACTCTGTCTATAAAGATCAGGCGGTCGATCTGGCCGATAAGTTCATGGCCCTGCAGGAGACAGAATATATTGCCGGCCAGAAGGAGGTCAAAGGATTTTTTTACCGGGATGCCAAAAAAGATAAAATCTTTAGCAGTCTTATGGCGCATGGCGGGATGGATGGTGCCGAAGGGGGGGTTATCGTTTTAGCTGATTTGTGTGATGCCCTGCCCGCTCACTCAAAATGCCCTCAATGGAAAGAAAGTCTCCGGTCGTATCTTCAGGACTACCTTTTAGTTCTATCGGATAAAAATGCTTTTGGTATTGTGCCGGCTTACCTTTCCCGCACTCCGCTCGCCGGCGGACAGACCGGCGCCAAAATGCAACGACATGTCGGCGGGTTGTACTACCAGTATTTGTGCGACAATCGTGGGGCCAATAAGGTCCTGGCGAGAAAAGCCCTCTTGCTGGCAAGAGGGGGCAGGATACTCGGAAACCCCATATTTCGAGACGCGGCGTGGCGTCAGGTCGACTGGATATTAGGCAATAACCCCCTGGATAGAAGTACTGTCTATGGTGTGGGGCATAATCAACCCAAACTGTATAAAGCACAGCTTGCTCCCCGAAGCGATGGGATGGTAGTCCAGGGTATCGGTGGGGGGGCTAAAGATATGCCTTACATGCGCCAGGGTCATTGGCGTTGGTGTGAAATGGAACTGCACAACACCGCCTGGTTTGCACAGGCGGTCTTCGAACTATTGACGCCCGCCAACCCCAGGGTGGGTGGGTCGTGCCCACGCGTTTTATTCACTCGTGATATTCAATAATATCATTAAAGTCCACCTCGTCAAGATAACGCCAATCAAAACCGTAATATTTCACAACTGTAAAGAAGTATGCCGCCGCTTGTAATTTACTCCTACGGTAATGTGACATAATTCATCCCCATTTATATTCCGCGTGGGCACGGCCCACCCTACTTCACCAGCAACCCATCTCGCAAGACAAGCGTTCTATCGGCCAGATCGGCGATGGCGGGGTCGTGGGTGACCATGACGATGGTCTGGCCCTCTTTGTTGAGTTTTTTCAGGATGTCGAGGATGACCTTGCCCGCCGCGGAGTCCAGGTTGCCTGTCGGTTCATCGGCCAGTAATAATCGGGGCTTTAAGATCAAGGCCCTCGCCAGGGCGACGCGCTGCCTTTCGCCGCCGGAGAGGGTCACCGGCCGCTGTTGCAGCTGCTCACCCAGTCCTAATTCGGTAAGAATATCTCGAACTTTCTCACGGGCCTTCTTCCGCTGGCCCAGCCATGATAATGTCGAAGAGGCCACCATCATCGGCAGCAGCACATTCTCCATCACATTGAGTTCCGGCAGCAAATGATAAAACTGAAAGACAAAGCCAATATCGCGATTGCGGATCTGATCCTGCCGATGCCCTGAATGCTCGAAAACACTTTCACCCTCAAAGTGAACCTCCCCCTCATCCGGCCGATCCAGCAGCCCCATGATATGCAGCAGCGTACTCTTGCCGCTGCCGCTGGCCCCCATGATCGCCAGGAACTCGCCCCGCTTCACACTGAGATTCACACCCTGCAATACCGTCTGCCTGCTGCGGCCCAGGCTATAACTTTTAGTAATATTGCGGGTACTTAAAATGATTTGTTTGTCATTTGATTTCATAATATGGATTTCTCTTACAATTAAGAACAAGATATTTCACCACGAAGTTCACGAAGAACACGAAGTAAATACAGAGATATTGTAAAATAAATAATCAGTTGCAAAGTCAACTCTCACATTCTCTTGTCTTATCTTATTCGTGGCTATTCGTGTTAATTCGTGGTTGATTTTTCTGTAAGCGTTCACGCTTTTTTTCTTTTTTTGCCCCCTTCGTCCCGCTTGCGGGCTGGCTCCCGCAAGCGCGACGAAGGGGAGAAA